>NZ_JBYTCI010000026.1:0-57535 GCF_058790095.1 Terrabacter sp. FW104-15G4B
GTCCCCGAGCACCGCCACCCCGCCCACCTTCAGCCAGTACGGCGCACCTGAGTCCTTCGCCCAGGCGCACAACGCCGGGGAGCCTTCCCTCGGCAGCAGCCACGCCACGGGCGCCTCGTTCTACCAAGCCCTCTACGACACCTACAGGGCCACCTGGGACGACAGTGTCACGCCGTCGAAGGTCAGCTGGACCGACGTCTCGGCGACGCCCGCCAAGGGTTGCCTGACCGGCGGCTCCACCTCTCTAGACCCGATCGGCTTCACCGACCCGGCCACCGGCCGCGTCTTCGAGAGCCAGCTCGCCGGCAAGACCTCGTTGATGTGCTACTCCGACGACGAGGGAAAGACGTGGTCGCCCAGCCAGGGTGGCGGTCTCAACTCCGGCGTCGACCACCAGACGGTTGGCGGTGGCCCCTACTCCCCGAACGGAATCGGCGCCCTCCCCACGTCCCCGTACAAGAATGCCGTCTACTACTGCAGCCAGGACATCGCCGACGCGAACTGCGCCTCCAGCCACGACGGTGGCCTCACGTTCGGACCTGCGATCCCGATGTACTCCCTGCTGGACTGCGGCGGCCTGCACGGGCACGTCAAGGTCGCTCCGAACGACGGCACGGTGTACGTGCCCAACAAGTCGTGCGGCGGCAACCAGGCGGTCGCCGTCTCCGAGGACGGCGGCACCACGTGGTCCGTGCGCAAGAACCCGGCGAGCACGGCGGGTGACTCCGACCCGAGCGTCGGCATCGGCGCCAAGGGGACCGTCTACATGGGCTACCAGGCCGCCGACGGCACGCCGCGCGTCGCCGTGAGCCGCGACAAGGGCAAGACGTGGACCGATGACCAGAACGTCGGGGCGAGCCTCGGCATCCACAACGTGGTCTTCCCCGCGGTCGTGGCCGGTGACGACGACCGCGCCTCCTTCGCCTTCATCGGGACGACGACCGCGGGCAACTACCAGGACGCGACAAGCTTCAAGGGTGACTGGCACCTCTACGTCTCGACGACCTACGACGGCGGCAAGAGCTGGGTGACGGTCGACACGACGCCGACCGACCCGGTTCAGCGCGGCTCCATCTGCACCGGCGGCACCACGTGCGGCAACGACCGCAACCTGCTCGACTTCATGGACGCCACCGTCGACCGGACCGGACGCGTCGAGGTCGGCTACGCCGACGGCTGCACCGGCGCCTGTGCCCAGCCCGGTGGCGCGCAGAACTTCGACGCGTACGCCACGATCGCCCGCCAGCAGGGCGGCAACACGCTGTATGCGGCATACGACGCCCTGCCCAACCTGACCCCCACGACGCTGGCGGTCACGAAGAGCGGTGGCCTCTACGTCGCCTCCACCACGGTCGCGAACAACGGCAAGGCCGCGGCCCGGGGCGTGACGGCGCGGCTGCTCGTCGACGGTGTCAACGTGGGCACGTCTGCGCCCGCCGACGTCGCCGCCGGCGCCTCGACGACAGTCACCTTCCCGGGCGTCCGCCTGGCGAAGGGGACGCACACGGCGGTCGTCGCCGCTGACCCGGACAACCGTGTCAAGGAGTCGAACGAGGCCGACAACCAGCGGCAGACGCAGGTCACGCGGTGAGCCCGCGGCGCGGGCTGGCCGCGCTGGTGCTGGGCGCCGTCGTGGCGGCGACGGCCGTCGCCGGCTGCGAGTCGGACGAGCTGGAGTCCGCCATGGCCGAGCCGGGCGCGGGCTCGACCCCCGTTGCCCTCGTCTGCGCCACCGATGCCAAGCCCGTCCCATTGCCCGAGTCCTTCCCGGACTCGGCGGCACTACCGGCGGGCTACGTCGTGACAGGCGTGGAGGCGCGCAGCGAGGGTCGCACGGTCGTCACCGCCGTGTCGCCGAAACCGCTCTCCCACACGCTCACAGAGATGCGGACCGCCTACTCGACCCGGGGCTGGACGGCGTCGCAGGGCGAGGTGGAGGAGCGGGACGCCGAGTCCAACTTCTCCGGCAACGGCCTGCGTGGGCGATGGACCATCCGGGAGCTGTCGGACTGCACGCAGAACACCTCGGTCAGCGTTCTCATCGGCAAGTGACACCACCGGGGGGGGGGGGGGGGGGGGGGGGGGGGGGGTGAGGCCTGTACAGGCCTCACCGCCGGTCTGTCTGTGCTGTCACAAGTCGCTGCCGATCCAGCCACGACGCGGGACGATGGAGGCGGCCGGAGCAGCGGCCCCGACCGCAGTGGAAGGGCAGAGCCATGGGCGAGGCAGCACGCTCGACGGACCAGAGCATCAGTCACGGCATCGTGGTCGGCTACGACGGGTCACCGGGGTCGCGGCTCGCCCTCGACTGGGCGATCGAGACGGCTCAGCGTGACGAGCGCCAGCTCACCCTGCTGCACTGCGTGGGTCTGAACATGACGCCGAGCTTCCGCGCCTACGACCCCGGCGTCGAGGCGCACGCGTACGAGGAGGTGTCCGAGGGCGTGCTCGACGAGGCCATCGGCATTGCCATGCAGACCATGGACCGCAAGGACATCCACCCGATCAGCATCATCGGGAGTGCCGCCGCCGAGCTCGTCGGCGTCTCGTCGCAGGCCGATCTCGTCGTGACCGGCTCGCGCGGGCACGGTGCCATCTCGGCCGGGTTCCTGGGCTCGACGGCGTATGCCGTCACCGCACACGGGCACTGTCCGGCGGTCGTCGTGCGAGGCGACTCGGTCGTCCATGCGGGGCCGCCACACCCAGTGGTCGCCGCCTTCGACGACTCCAAACCCGCGCAGAAGGCGCTCGAGACCGCCGTGCAGGTGGCGGCTGCAGCAGAGGCGTCGTTGCACATCGTCGGAGTGGACAACGTCGGTGGCCTGGACGCCTGGCCCGAGACCGACACCATGGTCGGCCGCGAGGAGATGATGGGGGCGATGCACGAGCGGGTCGGGCAGATCCTGCACGACGTCGCCGAGGATGCCATGCGGGCACACCCGGGTCTCGACGTGCGCACGAACGTCATCGCAGGATCCCCCGGCGCAGCCATCGCCGCGTATGCCGTCGACGTCCGGGCTGGTCTGGTCGTCCTCGGGTCGCGCGGCCACGGTGGCCTGACGGGCATGCTCCTCGGCTCGGTGAGCCACCGCGTCGTGCACGATGCACCGTGCCCCGTCATGGTGATCCACTGACGAGGTGCGTGTGAGTCGCCAGACGCCTGAGCAGGTCGGATGCGTTCGCTGCTCCCAGCGAAGGGCACGTCCGCGCCGGCTACGTCGCTCGCGGTGCAGCACCCGAAACTGCCGGTGAAGACGGAGATTTTGCACGGCGACCCGGTCCAGTCCCTGGCCGCGACCAGCCGAGGCTCCGGCCTGCTCGTCGTCGGCGCGCCGCACAGCACAGCGGGGGCGGTGCTGGCAGGGGCACGACCTACCGGATCCCGCACCACGTCACGTGCCCCGTGATGCTCGTGCACCGAGGCACCGCTCCCGGGCCCGAACTGTTGCAACTCGCAGACGGCTCGGGTCCCGGGAACGGGGCACACGGCATACGGCCGCGTGGGTGGTGGAGGTCAGCAGCGGTGGGTCAGCCGCCGGGTGGACGCTGGAAGCCGGGTCTGCCTGCAGTTCCGGCCGCCCGCTCGACGGAGCGACCCAGCCGCCCGGCTGCGGTCCCGAGCGCGCTGGACGCCCCGCCGCCGAGGAAGGGGGGCACCACGACCACCGGGCAGCGACAGGTGCGCACGAGGCGGCTGCCCAGCCAACGGGACCCGACCTGCGTCGAGCGCCCCGCATCGATGACGACGAGGTCGGCCGAGCGGCTCTCCTCGACGAGCACCGCCCGCCGCTTGCCCGCCACCACCCGGATCTCGACGAGGTGGTCGGGCCCGAGCACCCGGGCGACGTCATCACCGAGGCGCGACTGCTCCGCAGCGACGACGGTCTCGTCCGCGACGACCGAGGGGAGGCGGCCCCCGGTGGCCGTCTCCGGGGCGTGAGGCCGCCAGGCACGCACGGCCACGACCCGACCGCCGCGCAGGGCAGCCTCCTCGGCAGCCCATCGCAAGGCACCGGGGGAGCCGCTCGTCGGGCTCACCCCGACAACGATCGTGTGCGCCCGACCGAGATCCGCCAGGTTCATGCCCGCACCCCCGCCCCCTCCGGGACCTTGCTCAGCGGGTCGGCGACGTCCTCCAGCGACTTGCGCTCCGCGTCGATGCCGATGACCAGGGCGACGATGCCGCCGAAGATCATGATGACGGCACCGGCGACATAGCCCCAGGTGAGCGGCAGACGGTCTTTCCCGTCACCGATGAGCGCGCCGTAGAGCACGGGTGCCACAGCCCCGGCGCACTGGGCGATGACGAAGAAGTAGCTGATCGCCTGACCGCGAACCTCGAGCGGGAAGATCTCGCTGACGGTCAGGTAGGCGGCGGACGCACCGGCCGACGCGAAGAAGAACGAGACGCACCAGAAGATCGTGTGCGTCGTCGCGTCGAGGATCTCTGCGTGGAATGCCCAGGCAGAGACGAGCAGCACCACGCCGGCGATCGTGTAGGTGCTGAAGATCATCTTGCGACGGCCGATGGTGTCGAAGAGGTGACCGAGCAGCAGCGGACCGAGCAGGTTGCCGGCCGCGAACGGCAGGAAGTAGAGCGAGGTCTGGGCCTTGCTGATGCCGTAGAAGTTCGTCAGGACCAGCGCGTACGTGAAGAAGATCGCGTTGTAGAGGAACGACTGCGTCACCATCATCGTGAGCCCCAGCACGGTCCGTCGGCCGTAGCGGTTGACGAACACGTCCCACAGGACCTTCGGCCCCATCCGGTCCTCGGCCTTGACGAGGATCGCCTTGCTCTCGTCGACCTCGGAGATCTCGCCGCCCTCGCGACGCACGCGGTCCTCGATGTCGTCGACCGTGCGCTCGGCCTCCTCCGCGCGGCCGTGCGTCAGCAGCCAGCGAGGGCTCTCCGGGATGTGCCGGCGCAGCCAGATGATGGACAAGCCCAGGATGGGGCCGATGAAGAAGGCGAGGCGCCAGCCGACGTTCTCGGCGACGTTCTCGGGGTTGAGCAGGTAGAGGTTGGCCAGCGCGCCGAAGAAGGCGCCGAACCAGTACGTCCCGTTGATCGCGATGTCGACGCGGCCGCGGAAGTGCGACGGGATCAGCTCGTCGATGGCGGAGTTGATCGCGGTGTACTCGCCGCCGATGCCCATGCCGGCCACGAACCGGCAGACCCAGAGGAACCACATGTTGGGGGACAGGCCCGCGAGGCCAGAGCCGACAAGGTAGATGACCAGCGTGACGATGAACAGCTTCCGGCGGCCGAGCCGGTCGGTGAGGCGCCCGAAGGTCAGCGCTCCCACCACCTGGCCGACGAGGTAGACGGTGCCCGTGAGCCCGACCTGTGCGGTCGACATGCCGAGCGACTTCTGGAAGCCGGACTCCGACACGATCTGGATCTCGAGACCGTCGAGGATCCATGACACCCCGAGCCCGAAGACGACCGACCAGTGGAACTTCGTCCACGGCAACCGGTCCATGCGCGCGGGCACCAAACTCCTGATGGCACCGTCGGCGCGTTGTGCGACAGCCTCGCTCATCCCATCTCCTTTGATTCGAACAGCTGGCAACCGTCGAGTCAGGGCGTGCGGCGCCACGTCCTCACCGCCGGGACCCGTACCCCGTCGGTGACTCGCACCAACGCATACCGGGCGAAAGCGGCCACCCTCCGTTGCGGCACGGGTGACCCGGGCGACTCTGCGCTCAGCTACGCCGCTCGTCCTCGCCGTCGTCGGGGTCGGCGACGGGTGCCTGCTGCTCGACGACGTCGCGGTCGTCGCCCCGTGGGAGGGCGCCCTCGTAGCTGCGCGGCCTCATGGCGTCAGGGAAGAGGACGTCGGCACCCTCGTCGTCGATCGGCGGTGGCTGGCCGCCGTCGAAGGCGCTCGGGTGCGGGGTGCTGGGGTCGGTGTCCGACTGGGTTCCTGATGCGTCCATGCGCCGCCCCTTACCCGCCGGGCCGGGGCACCAACGTGATCGGGTATGCCGTCACCTCCTCGAGCGGAAGTCCCGGGTGCCCGGGTGGGTACGTCACCGGTGAAAGGCCGCTGACGATCGTCCTGTCAGAGCACCTCGTCAGAGCACCTCGTCAGGGCACCCCGTCAGAGCACCCCGTCAGAGCACCCCGTCAGAGAACGAGGAGGATCCAGTGCCCGCCAAGAAGAAATCGACCAGATCGTCCGACACCGACCTGCCCTCGACCCTCGAGCGGTCGCCAAAGAAGGCCCAGGACACGTGGCTCGCCACACACGACTCGGCGGTCGAGGAGTACGGCGAGGGGGAGCGGGCGCACCGCACGGCGTTCGCCTCGCTCAAGCACTCGTTCGAGAAGGTCGGGGACCACTGGGAGGAGAAGGGCTCGAAGGGCCCGAGCGACTCCCAGGCCGCCAAGGGCGGCTCGGCTGCTAGGTCGAACCGCGGCGGCGGGGACACGGCCGGCGGGGTGGACGCCAACGCCTCGAAGAGCCACCTGATGGACGTCGCCAAGCGGCTCGACGTCCGCGGCCGGTCGCGGATGAACAAGGACGAGCTCGTCGACGCCATCCAGAAGGCGAACAACCGGGCCACCGCCGACGCCAGGAAGGGCAAGGGCTGACGGACGCAGCCGGGCGACGGTAGACGTCACGGACGGCATACGTTCTCCGCCCCGCACCCTGTCTAGAGTGGTCGCAAACCGCCGCGGGCCCGCACGACCAGCGGGACGATGGGAGTGACCGGAGCAGTGGCCCGGCCATGGCAACCCACAGAAGGGGTGCACCATGAACGACCAGGTGCGGACCACCTACGGCATCGTCGTCGCCTACGACGGATCGACCGCTTCACAGCTCGCCCTCGAGTGGGCGGCCGAGACCGCCTTCCTACAGGGGAAGCACCTGACCATCGTGCACAGCGTCGACCTCTCCACCGCCCCCGCCTTCCCTGCGCTGGACCTCTCGCAGATCGACCCCTCTCTGGAGCACGCCGCCAAGGCGCTCGTCGACGAGGCCGCGGTCCGCGCCGGCGGGAAGCTCGACGCATCAGAGGTGAAGACGCACTACTCCCTCGGCAGCGCCGCCGCCCAGCTCGTCGACATGTCCGGCGAGGCCGACCTGGTCGTCGTGGGCAGCCGTGGCCGTGGACGCATCCTCGCCGGCCTGCTCGGCTCCACGTCCTACACCGTCACAGCGCACGCGCACTGCCCGGTCGTCGTCGTGCGCGGTCCCGCGGGCAAGAGCGCGGACGACGTCCCGCAGCCTCCTCGCCCCGGCCGCGGGCACGACGTCGTCGTCGGCATCGACGACTCGGAGGCGGCCATGCGAGCGCTCGACGCGGCCGTCGAGGTCGCCGAGCGGGAGCACGCCGTGCTCCACATCGTCCGGGTGGCCCACTCGCGCTCCATGGAGGCGTGGACGTATGCCGAGACCGCGAAGGGAGGCACGGAGGAGACGCACGCGATCCGCGACAACGCCGAGCAGTCGCTCCTGCGCGCGGCCGACCGCGTGCGGTCGTTGCACCCCAAGGTCATCGTGACGACCGAGGTGCTCTACGGCGACCCCGGGCAGTCGCTCGCGGACCTCGGTGCCACTGCCGGGCTCATCGTCGTCGGCTCACGCGGCCACGGCGGCTTCGCGGGGATGCTGCTTGGCTCCGTGAGCCACCGCGTCATCCACGACGCGTCCTGCCCGGTCATGGTCGTGCGCTGACGGCGCGACAACGCTGACCCGTCAGCGCTGGACGGGTCAGGCGTCGAGCGCCTCGGCGAACCGGCCCAGGGCGGCGTCCCAGCGGGACTTGTCGCCAGGGCCGTCCTCGGCTATGCCCTCACCCTCGTGGTAGAGGTCGACCCGGGTGCCGCCGCCCTCAGACCGGAGCTGCAGGTCGACGATGCTGAGCGGGCCGTCCTCGTGGGGATGCCACGACACGCGGATCTGCTCCAGCGGGTGGTAGCTGCGCACGACGCCGTGCGGTCCGTCGGCGCTGCGCCAGGACTCGCCCTTGTTGCCGAGGGTGACCCCCGGGCCCAGGAGGGCCTCCGTGCCGGGGGCACTGATCAGGTGCTGCCACACCTGCTCGACGGGCGCACCGACGGTGACGCTCGAGTGCACCCCCGCCGGGGACCCGTCGAGGTCGGGATCCTCCACGTTCTCGGGAATCGACTGCGTTGAACCACTCATGGGCACCTCCGGGTCGCTCGGACCGGTCCCTGATGGGCCGGACCCACCACAGACAGTCGACCAAATACCGGCTCCGATGACAATGCCCCCCCGGGTGCCCTCTTCGGCCCTAACCTCGGGAGATGATCGACCACTTCGGCATCAACTGCTCCGACTTCGAGGCCAGCGCCCGCTTCTACGACGCGGTGCTTGGTGTCCTCGGCTACGGCCGGCAGATGGACATGGGCATGGCCATCGGCTACGGCGCCGAGGGGCATCCGGACTTCTGGATCACCCGATGGCAGGGCGAGGACCCGAACCGGGAGATGCACTGCGCCTTCGCCGCCGCTGATGTCGAGGCGGTGCAGGCGTTCCACGCCAAGGCGCTCGATCTCGGTGCGGAGTCGCTGCACGAGCCGCGCCTGTGGGCCGAGTACCACCCCGGCTACTACGGAGCATTCGTGCGCGACCCCGACGGCAACAACGTCGAGGCCGTCTTCCACCGGGCCCCACCCGAGGCCTGAGATCAGCCGGTGAAGCCGGCCCGGCGGAGGGCGTCGGCCATGGCGCTGTCGACGGGGGTCTCGTCGCGCGGCGGGCGACCGCCCTGGCGCGAGGACGCCTGGCTGCCGCGACCCTGCCCGCCGCGTCCTTGCCCGCCGCGTCCTTGGGAAGGCCGCGCCTGTCCTCCGCGCTCCTTGGGAGCACCGGGCGTCACCTCGTCGTCGAGGCGGAGCGTCAGGGAGATGCGCTTGCGCGGCACGTCGACGTCGAGCACCTTGACCATCACGACATCGCCGGGCTTGACGACCTCGCGCGGGTCGCGCACGAAGTTCTTCGACAGGGCCGAGACGTGGGCGAGGCCGTCCTGGTGGACACCGATGTCGATGAACGCCCCGAAGGCCGCGACGTTGGTGACGACCCCCTCGAGGGTCATGCCGGGCGACAGGTGCTTGATCTCCTCGACGCCCTCCTTGAAGGTCGCCGTCTTGAACGTCGGTCGCGGGTCGCGGCCCGGCTTGTCGAGCTCGCTGATGATGTCGGTCACCGTAGGCAGCCCGAACGTGTCGTCGACATAGTCACCCGGCCGGATCGCGTGCAGCGCGGCGGTGTTGCCGATGAGGGACGTCAACTTCTGACCGGTCGCCTCGAGCATGCGACGCACGAGCGGGTAGGCCTCGGGGTGCACTGCCGACGCGTCGAGCGGGTCGTCGCCGCCCGGGATCCGCAGGAAGCCGGCCGCCTGCTCGAACGCCTTGGGGCCGAGACGCGGCACGTCCTTGAGGGCCCTGCGGGTGCGGAATGGTCCGGTCGCGTCACGGTGGGCGACGATGCTGTCGGCGAGTCCGGGCGTGATGCCGGAGACGCGGGTCAGCAGGGGAGCGGAGGCGGTGTTGACGTCGACGCCCACGGCGTTGACACAGTCCTCGACGACCGCGTCGAGCGAGCGGGAGAGCGCCGTCTGGCTGATGTCGTGCTGGTACTGACCGACGCCGATCGACTTGGGGTCGATCTTGACGAGCTCGGCGAGCGGGTCCTGCAGGCGTCGCGCGATCGACACGGCACCACGGAGGGACACGTCCATCCCCGGCAGCTCCTGCGACGCGAAGGCGGAGGCGGAGTAGACCGAGGCGCCTGCCTCGGAGACGACCGCGGACGTGAGCTTCAGCTCCGGGTGTGCCTTGATGAGGTCGGCGGCGAGGCGGTCGGTCTCGCGCGAGGCCGTGCCGTTGCCGATCGCGATGAGGTCGACCGAGTGAGCCTTGGCCAGCCGCGCGAGCGTGGCGAGCGAGCGGTCCCACTGGTTCTGGGGGACGTGCGGGTAGATGACGTCGGTGGCGACGACGCGTCCGGTCCCGTCGACGACGGCCACCTTGACGCCGGTGCGGAAGCCGGGGTCGAGACCCATGGTGGCGCGGGCACCGGCAGGGGCAGCGAGCAGCAGGTCGCGCAGGTTGGCGGCGAACACGCGTACGGCCTCCTCCTCGGCGGCGCGACGCAGCTGCATACGGGCGTCGATGCCGAGGTGCACGAGGATCTTCGTGCGCCACGCCCACCGCACCGTGTCGGCGAGCCACTGGTCGGCCGGACGGCCGCTGTTCTCGATCCCGAAACGTCGGGCGATCGCGCGTTCGTATGCCGTGGGGCCGGGTTGCGCCTCGGCCGCGGGGTCCTCGGGGCTGATCTCGAGCGAGAGGACGTCCTCCTTCTCACCGCGGAAGAGCGCGAGGATGCGGTGGGACGGGAGCTTGGAGAGGGGCTCGGAGAAGTCGAAGTAGTCGGAGAACTTGGCGCCCTCCTCCTCCTTGCCCGCACGCACCCGGGAGCCGAGGTGGCCCTGCTTCCAGACGCGCTCGCGGAGGTCGCCGATGAGGTCCGCGTCCTCCGCGAAGCGCTCGACGAGGATCGCCCGCGCGCCGTCGAGTGCTGCGGCGGCGTCGGCCACTCCGCGATCGGCATCGACGAATCCCGCTGCCGCAGTGGACGGGTCGGTGTCGGGGGAGTGAAAGAGGAGGTCGGCGAGCGGCTGGAGACCGGCCTCGCGGGCGATCTGGGCCTTGGTGCGTCGCTTCGGCTTGAAGGGCAGGTAGATGTCCTCGAGGCGTGCCTTGGTCTCGGCCGCGAGGATCTGGGCCCGCAGCGTGTCGTCGAGCTTGCCCTGCTCCTCCACCGAGGCGAGCACGGCGGCGCGGCGTTCCTCGAGCTCGCGCAGGTAGCCGAGGCGCTCCTCGAGCGTGCGCAGCTGGCTGTCGTCCAGCCCGCCCGTGACCTCCTTGCGGTAGCGCGCCACGAATGGCACGGTCGAGCCGCCGTCGAGCAGGCCCACGGCAGCGGCCACCTGTCCGTCACGGACGCCGAGCTCCTCTGCGATACGACGCTCGATCGAGGGCACGTTCACCTGCACGCTCACGGGGGCTGTTCTCCTAGTCCTACGACACACGGGGCCACGCATTCTGCCCGGTGCGGCACGCGGCCGGCCACGCGGGTCACGAGTGGACCGGCCAGCGAGGGGTCATGGTGTCGGGGCGGTGCTGCTCGAACCACGCCAGGGCGCTCAGGACGCCGGCGTCGTCGAACCGGCGACCAGACACCTGCAGGCCGATGGTCCGGCCGTCGGGTGTGAACCCGCAGTTCGTCGTGCCGGCGGGCTGGCCCGACAGGTTGAAGGGCGCCGTGAAGCCGACGTGGGACATGGCCGAGTCTCCCGCACCCCAGGGCATCGGCCACTCGGCAGGGAAGGCTGCCATCGGCGCCACAGGGGACAGCACGAGGCCGAAGGGTTCGGTGGCCGCAACGGTCGCCTGCTGGATCGCCATCATGTTCGTGTAGTCGCGCAGGACGCGAGTGCCGTCCAGCCCGCGAGCCCCTTCGGCCCAGCGGCGCACGTAGGGCAGCACCCTGGCGCGGGCGTCCTCCTCGAGGCTGTCGAGCTCGACCAGGGAGCGCACCCGCCAGAACTCGTCGAGCGACTCCAGCCAGCCTTGGCGCATGAACGGCGCGAGGGGCACGACGGTGGCCCCGGCCCCCTCGAAGACGCGGGCTGCCTCCTCCACGGCAGCCCGGATCTCCGGCTCGACCGGCGTGCCGCATCCGGCATCGAGGTGCAGGCCAAGGCGCAGGGTCGTCGGGTCGAGGGGGCGGGGAGTCGGGTCAACGGCCTCCGGAGGCAGGCTCGTCCAGTCTCGGGCGTCCGGGCGGGAGATGACCGACAGCAGGAGGGCGGCATCGGCGGCAGTGCGGGTCAGCGGGCCCGCTGCGCGGCCGAGGTAGGGCGCGTCGAGCGGGACGCGACCGGCGCTCGGTTTGAGGGTCGTCAGCCCCAGCCAGGTGCCCGGCAGTCGAATGGACCCGCCGATGTCGGTGCCAACGTGGAGCGGGCCGTAGCCGGCGGCTGCCGCGGCGCCGGCGCCGGAGCTCGAGCCGCCGGTCGTCAGGGACTCGTCCCACGGCGAGCGTGTGATCCCGTGCAGGCTGGACACGCCCGAGCTGAGCATGCCCCAGTCGGGCATGACGGTCGACCCGAGCAGGATGCCGCCTGCCTCCTCGATGCGCTCGACGACTGGGCTGCTTCGCACCGGTAGCACCGGGGTGACGCCCGCGCTCCCGGAGGGCTGCGGCACGCCGGCACGACCGAGGTTCTCCTTGACGGTCACGGGTATGCCGTCGAGCGGTCCGAGGGGAGTGCCGTCCCTCCAGCGGCGCTCGCTGGCGGTCGCTCCCAGCTCCGCGGCCGCGAGGTCGTGCACGAAGAACGCGTTCAGGGTCGGCTCGCGGGCGGCCACCACCTGCGCCACGTCGCGAAGGACGTCCACGGGGGAGAGCTCGCGTGCTGCATACGCCTCCAGCAGGTTGGTGGCGCTCAGGGCGGCGGGGCGTGGGTCCATGCGACGCTTCCTCCTCCGGCGGCAACACACCCTGCGGGTGCGCGTCCACGCTAACGGGTGTGGACAACGCGCACCGACTGTCAGCGGTGACCGCCATCCTCGAGGCCATGCGCTTCGACGAGCTCCCCAGGGACTGGGCCCAACGACCGATCACCGACCCCGACGTGCTGGAGGGGGTCATCGACCTCATCGTGACCGACAAGGCTCGGTCCGAGGGGGCGACCTACCTGCTCCTGTGCCATCCCAACGTCCACCTGCTCCAGCCGATCTGTCTGTCGGACGAGCCCCGCCGCATGGACGTGGGCGAGGTCCTCGACGGTGTTCGTATGCTGCTTGGTGAGTTCGCGCGCCATGACGTCCACGACGTTGTCATGGTGATCGCCAGGCCCGGCCGGTTGAGCCCGACGCCGCGTGACCAAGACCTGCGGGCTGCCTTCGAGGGAGCATGCAAGAGCACCGGGTTCACGCTGCACGCCGTGGCGATCGCAGCGCCGGATGCCGTCGCCGTCCTGCCGGCCCAGGATGACTGCGCCGCTGCCTGACGAAGGGGCGGAGGGGTTTCGCGCTGCGGAGAGCGCACGCTGCTGCCTCGCTGACAGAAGATCGGCGCGGTAGCGTCGTCCAAGGGTGGCGCTTGCTGACCCATGGAGGACCGATGGCCCAGTTGAAGCAGAGTGGTGCCGCGCTGACGCGTAGATATCGCCGGGACATCGGTGGTGGCTGGTGGACCGGGCTCGTCGTCGTCACGGTGCTCCTTGGTCTCCTCGGCCGCAGCCACAGCGGCTTCTGGAGTGCGTTCCTCTGGAGCGTCGTCGGGTTCGTGCTGGGCTCCCTCTGCGCTGTCGGGCTGGCCGGCCGCCTGGTCCCGGCTCGGTCGGAGGCCGAGGCCTTCGCCGGTGTGGCCGGCGCAGGTCACGCGGAGGCCGGGCGATGAAGTGGCTGCTGATGCTGGTGGCGTTCGTCGTCGGCGCAGCGATGACGTGGCTGCTGACGGTGAAGCGGGTGACGCGGACGCTGGACGTTGCCGAGGTCGATGCGGCGGCAGGAGCCGTCCCGGCAGTTCCAGACGACATGGAGGACACGGTGGAGGCAGTGAACCCGGTGAACGGAGAAGGCGAGGGCGACTCGCCGGACGAGGCGAGCCGCTTCGGCGGGGAGCGCACGGAGGCGTCGGCGGACCCGGGCCCCGCCGAGAGGTGGGACCGGGATGCTGAGGACGTGGACGCGCTGCTGAGCCGATCGGATGCCAGCGGTGTCGGCGAGGAGGGATCGCCGGAGGGCGATCCTCCTGACGGGGAGGTGCCCGGCCCGGAGCGCCGCTGAGCGGGTTGAGGGGCCGAGCGCAGAAAGTGCCGTGGTGGCGCATGAGGCCGGAGGCTCCCTGGAGCATTGAGTCCTGCGGTGACTCAATGCTCCATCCCGGCGTCCCGCAGGACCTTCATCACGCGTGGGCCGTCGCACGACTCAACGCACAGCGCTGTGAGGCGAAGCTCGTCTGGACCGTTGGAGGAGAGGCGAGGCAAGACTGCCTCGCTGAGGTCAGCGGTTGACGAGGACGCCCTTGGCTTCGCGGACCGTCACCGTGGTCGACGGTCCGGGCACGGTGACGGTCGAGGGGATCTCGTCCCAGGTCGACCCGTCGAGGCTGAAGTCGGCTCCGAAGGTCGTGTCGACCCGCACCGGGTACTCGCCCTTGGTCTGGTAGACGTGGGTGATGTCGCCGTCCGGATAGACGCCGCCGGTCGAGGTCGTCGGTCCCCCCTTCGAGCCGTCGCCGAAGACGTAGGTGAAACCCACGAGCTTAGGACGGATCTGCACCGGGATGCCGCGTAGGACGGATCGGTCCACCTCGCCTGGCTGGAACCCCTTCCCGGCCCAGTCGACCTTGTAGAAGGTGCGCAAGTTGACGAGCGTCGTGTTCCCGGCTGGCTGGCTCGAAACCTGCGGCTTCGCCCACGGGGTCCGCATGAACGCCGCCCTGAGATCAGCCATCGTCAGCGTGGGCCGAGCTCCCGGAGCAACGTCCGACGCGCAGGTCAGGCCTATCAACTCCCAAGGCCCGACCGGCTTGCCATCCAACATCGTCCGCCTCCAGATACGAAGGCGCGGCCCTTTCTCCTCTGGGGGACATGAACGCAGGGCGCCAGCGCACGTGACGGCTTCAGTCCCCATATCTGGCTTGGCGTTGTAGCAGTCCGCGAGCGATCTGTACTCATACGTCGGAAGATGCTCATCCTGATCGACGACTATCGTCCCTCCGGAGTCGCCAGGGAACTTAGGCAGTTTGGCAACCTGGTCGCGAGGAAGAAGATCGGTAAACGCCCCATCCTCCTTCGTGCCGCATTCGACCCAGGCGTCGTCGCAAGGGCCTCCGTCCGCAGCTTGGCCGCCAGAGGGGGCAATGGCCACACCAGCGGCGATTACTGCTAGGGCCGCCAACAAGATACGCATCACGAGACCGTCTGTAGTCTTGTCGCGGTCCAGTGTCCGTCTCGGAAGGACATTGTCATCACAAAGGTGCCTGGGCCGGCAGCAGTGTTCCGAAGAGTCGTTCCCCGCTCGTCCACGACCTTGACAGCCCTTTGTTCGACATCGATCAAGACCTGAGCTGACAACGTCGAGGATGCGAGCGCTGTCGTGCTGAGCACCCGAATCGAGGGCCCCAGGTGGCGCTGTTTCTTGGCCTCTAATTCCTGCAAAGACGCGAACATCGCTTGGCACGTTTCACAACTTGATTGGAACAACCCCATTAGGACAGTGGAGTCGGGCTTAGTTGCGCCCGCGTTCAGTGATTCGATGAAGTAGCGAGCAAATGACTGGGCGCCCTTCTTAGTCTTTTCGCGAGCGGACTTGGGGATCTTGGCAATCACTTGGTCCACGGACGACGTGGGGCTGGGGGAGGGTTTCGAGGTCGTCGGCGTGGCTGATGTGGTCGTGCTCGCTGATGGAGTGGTGGGCGGGGGAGCGGCGGCGTCGGCGCCCGTGCAGGCTCCCAGCGTCGCGAGCGCGATGATGGCGGCGGCATACGAGCGCAGCGTGCGGTGTCGGCGTGGTGTGGCGGCTACGGTCATCGGCGTCCCCTGTCGATGGTCGGTCGTGTCGTACGAGTGCGGTTCGCACCCTTCGTCCCACGACGGCAACTTACGACGATCGTCCCGCACCCGCACGCCGAGCAACCGGCACGATCCACAGGCAGACACGCCCGCGACTTCGAGGCGCGGGCGACCGGCAGGTAGCCTGTCCGCGGTCCTGAGCGCACCTCCACGCGCCCAGTAGCTATGCGCTCTAGAAGTGGGCGCACAAGGGAGCCTCATGTCTCGCACCGACACCGTCGACGTCAAGCGTTGGCGCGCCAAGTACGCGCTCATCGAGCGTGCCGCAGAGGCGGACAAGGACGCGCAGGCCCTCTTCGCCGAGCTCGACTCGGAGCGGAGCGCTCGCAACGGCGAGCTGCGTGAGATCCTCGCCGACCTGGTGGCCTCCGGTGACCTGCTCGCCTTCAAGGAGGCGATGAACCAGTGGACCCGCAAGGACGGCCCGCACGTCGGGTTCGGCGCCATCGGCGGCCCGTGGCTGGCCGCGCTCGTGCGCCGCGCCGAGGAGGAGTACGCCGAGGTCGTCGACCTCCTCAAGCTCACGCTGCAGACGCCGGCCTCGCCGCAGGACGCCGGGGACAAGCTCCAGGGGATGGAGGCCTTCCTCGCCCGCGGCGGCTCACGCGGGCAGCGGGCGCCCGGACCCGGGCACACGGCATACGTCCTCTCGCTGTTCTGGTCCACCGACGACGGCGGCGAGTGGCCCCACATGTGGGAGAACGCACCCCACATGCTGCAGCGGCTCGGCTGGCTCGAGCGCGGGCTGAGCCACGCCGAGCGCTACGTCGCGTTCGCCGACCTCTGCTCGGCCCTGCGGCCCGACGCGCCGAAGTACGCGGCACGCATCCTCTGGTACCTCAAGGAGAGCGGCGCCTTCGTCGGCATCGCCCCGAAGGCCCTCGACGTCTGCGTGGAGGCAGGCGAGATCGCCGCCGACTTCCGCCCGTCGACCGGCTACGCGAGCGCCCGGCGGGAGGAGCGCGCCGCCGACCTCGCACGGCAGCTGCGCGGCGAGGCCGACCACATCTCCGACAGCCTCATCGAGCGGCTCTCCGCCGAGACGGGCCTCTACCTCGAGGCGCCCACGCTCGCCCTGCAGCAGCGCTCCGGGGAGGACGCGGCCTACCGCTCCGACCTGTATGCCGCGTGGATCCTCGTCGGCGGCGCCGGCGCCCCCGGCTTCCGCCTGTGGGTCACCCCGTCCGGTGTCGCGTTCGGCCTCCACGGCGGCTGGGAAGGCGAGAGCGACCAGCAGCACCGCGAGATCGGCACCATCGTCCAGGAGCACCTCCCGCGCGGCCTGACCTTCATCCGGGTCCACGAGGACGGACGCACGGACCGGCTCGAGCCGGCCGGCCGCGACTACCCCGGCGGTGAGACCTTCGTCGGCCGCTGGTGGAGGGCCGAGGACGCCGTCGGCCGCGCCGACTTCGCCGACGACATGGTCGCGACCGCCCGCATGCTGACGCCGCTGCTGCGCTACATGACCTCGAGCCAGCGTGGCGCGCTCGACGACCCCAGCCTCGAGCTCGCCGCCATGGTCGACCTCGACGGCGAGGTCGAGATCTTCAGGAGCGAGCGCCCCTATCCGAGCGAGCGCGACGCCTGGCACCAGGAGCAGCGTCGCGTCTTCGCCGCGTGCTTGTCGCGTGAGGGACTCGAGGACTTCGACCTGCCCACGTTCAAGCGGATCGTCTCCACGCGCGGCTACGGCGACATCGGCGCCCAGTCTGTCCTCATCAGCAGCATCAATGCCCTCGACGCCGCCGGCATCGACGAGCTGCGCGTCATGGTGCGCGACCTGCTCTGGGGCGAGGGGCGTGACGAGGAGCGGATCAACCGCGTGCTCGGCTCCGACGACGTGCCGGTCCAGGGCTTCGGCGAGAGCGTCGTGCTCAAGCTCTTCGCCATCGCCCACCCGGAGCACTGGGTTCCCCTCTTCTCGCTCGGCGGCGACTCCGGCAAGATCGCGATGCTCAGCCGGCTCGGTGGCCCGGCGCGCTGGACCGAGGGCAAGTCCCGCGGGCGCACGCACGTCGAGACCAACGCCCTGCTCAAGCAGACGCTCGACCCGCTGCTGCCGGACGACCCGTGGGGGCAGGCGCAGCTGGCGTACTGGCTCATGCGCCGCTCCGACAAGGCGCTGACGCCCGACCACGACGCCCTCGGCGAGGCCGCCCAGGAGCTGCTCATCGAGGAGGACTTCCTCCGCGAGATCCGCGGTCTGCTCGAGGAGAAGAAGCAGGTCATCTTCTACGGCCCTCCGGGCACCGGCAAGACCTACCTCGCCCAGCGCTTCGCCCAGGCGCTGCAGCCGGACCCGGCGAAGCGCGACATCGTCCAGTTCCACCCCAGCAGCAGCTACGAGGACTTCTTCGAGGGCTTCCGGCCGCAGATCGACCACCAGGGCCAGATGGTCTACGAGCTGCGCAAGGGCCCGCTCGCCCTGCTCGCCGAAGCGGCCGAGGCGGACCCCCTGACGCCGCACATCATGATCATCGACGAGATCAACCGCGCGAACCTGCCGCGCGTCTTCGGTGAGCTGCTCTTCCTGCTCGAGTACCGCTCACACTCGGTCAAGACGAGCTACCGCCCCGACGAGGGCTTCGAGCTGCCGCCGAACCTCTACTTCATCGGCACGATGAACACCGCCGACCGGTCCATTGCGCTCGTGGACGCCGCGCTGCGTCGGCGCTTCGACTTCGTGCCGTTCATGCCCCACACCGGGCCGATGGAGGGCCTGCTGCGCCGCTGGCTCGAGTCGCACGACGGACCGGTGTGGGTCGCCGACCTCGTCGACCGCGTCAACGAGGACCTGCGCCGGGCGCTGCGCGGGCCGCACCTGCAGATCGGCCACAGCTACTTCATGCGCCCGGGCCTCGACGGGGACGAGGCCACGCTGCGCCGTATCTGGGACTACAACGTCTACCCCTTCATCGAGGACCAGCTCTACGGCCGCGAGCACGAGCTGGCCCAGTTCCGCTGGGACAACGTCAGGGCCCGCTACGGCCAGTTCGACGCGAGCCGGCCCTGACCGCGGACGACGTCACGTGAGGAATCCATGACCATCGAGCTGCCGCCGATCCTCGAGCACGGGCGCTCGGGGCCGGTCCGGCTGCCCTGCGAGACCCGGTCGGCACTCGTGACCGCGGCGGGGGAGCGGCTCGTCATCCACGCGACCGCCGACCCCGATGTCGTCACCATCGGCGCGACCAGCTGGGTCGGGGCCCTGGCGGTCCCCGGGCTCGTCGTCCGGGTCACCCCGAAGGTCTCCGTCACCAACTTCTTCGCGATGCTGGGGGCCGGTGTCTCGCCGGACGCCTTCGACCACGAGCACGTGACGTGGAGCGACACCGACGAGCTCATCGACGGCGTTGCGTACTTCGCCATCCGGCTCATCGACTCCGCGACGATGCGCGGGCTCGTCCACGGCTACGTCCCGCGCGAGGAGCGGATGCGCACCATCCGCGGCCGGCTGCTCGTCGAGGAGTTCGCGCGCCGGCCCTGGAGCGCCGCCGAGCCGCAGTGCCGCTTCGACGACTTCACCGCCGACATCGTCGAGAACCAGCTCTTCCGCTGCACGCTGCAGGCCATGCTCAGCTGGCCCGCGCTCGCACCGCACGTCCGCCGTGAGGCGCTGCGGGTCCTCGGCCGCTTCGAGGGTGTGGACGACACACCGGCCACGAAGCACGCCGTTCCCGTGCCGATCACGCGCCTCAACGAGCACTACGAGGACGCGATGCGCCTGAGCCGCCTGGTGCTGCAGGCGATGTCGCTGAGCCACGAGGCCGGCGACCAGCAGGCCAACAGCCTCATGGTGGACATGGACGACCTCTTCCAGCGGTGGATCGTCCAGGAGCTCGACCTGCGCCTCGCCCCCGAGATGCGGACCGAGCGCGACGAGGACGTCTGGCTCGACGAGGGCCGAGCCGTCGCGATGGTGCCCGACCTCGTCGTGCGCCGCGGCGACGACGTCGTCCTCGTCGGCGACGCGAAGTACTCCATGGGGGCCGACGGCTACATGGCCTCGCGCGACTACCTCGAGCTCGTCGCATACACCACCGCCATGGGCCTGCCCACCGGGCTGCTCGTCCACTGCAACACCGACCGGGCGCCCGAGTCGGAGATCGTCATCCGCAACGCCGGCACCCGCATCCTCTGCCGGCCCATCCGGCTCGACGGGTCGTATGCCGCCGTGTGCCGATCGCTCGACGCGCTGGCCGAGCTCGTGCGCGAGCTCGCCGACTCGCCCCGCGAGCTCGAGGTCCCGACGCTGGTCCGCTCCCGGTCCTGACGCTCGTCAGGCTGGGGCACGCCTGTGCCGGCCTGTCTGCCAGATCACAAGCCATTCCATGGCGGTCGTCGAGCCGTACTACTACGCTTTGTAGTACCGACAGAGAAGCTGCCGGAACACACACCGAGTTCTGGAGTTGAGTTCCATGGGCACCATCCCCCGCGACACGCACGCGCAAGGCGCAGTGTCGTCCACCGTGCACGATCCGACCAAGGGCGTCGTCACCTTCCAGGAGGAGGTCGTCCGGTCGAGCCTGGCCCGCAAGTTCCTCGCCGGCCTACGCATCGTCCTCGGCTTCACCTTCCTGTGGCCGTTCGTCGACAAGATGTTCGGTCTCGGTTACATGACCCCGTCGGCGAAGGCCTGGATCCACGGCGGCACGCCGGCGCAGGGCTTCATGAAGGGGGCCGAAGGCCCGTTCGCCAGCTTCTTCAAGAACATCGCCGGCCCGTGGGCCGACTGGCTGTTCATGGCCGGCCTGCTCGGCATCGGCGTCGCTCTGCTCGCCGGCGCCGGCCTCAAGCTCGCCGCCTGGACCGGCGCGCTCCTGCTCGTGCTGATGTACCTCGCCGAGTTCCCCCTCGGCACCACCGGCACCTACACGAACCCGCTCATCGACAGCCACTGGATCGAGGCACTGGGCATCGCGGTTCTCGCCACGACGCTCGCCGGGGACACCTGGGGCCTTGGCAAGTGGTGGGGCCGCCACGTCGGTAACGGCCTCCTGCGGTGAGCCGGTCGGTGACCGAGTTCGCTGACTCGGCCACCAGCAAGGGCCCCTGACCCGGACCCGAGCAGCGAGGCGGTCCTCCTCGGAGGGCCGCCTCCCTGCTGCGTGCTCGTCACTGCGAGCTGAAGGCGCAGAACTCGTTGCCGGCCGGGTCGATCATGACGCTCCAGTCGATCCCGTCGTCGCCGCGGTCGCGCACCAGCCGGGCGCCGGCGGCGACGAGCGCGCCGAGGTCGTCCGTCATCACGTCGATGTGGATGCGGTTCTTGGTCGTCTTCTCCTCGGGCACGGGCTGGAACACCAGGCACTCGAAGGGCAGCCGGGTGACGCCCTCGACATGGCTCCAGCCGTCGTCGCGCCCCGCCGTGCCGCCGAGGATCCGAGCCCACCACTGGGCCAGCCGGTGGGCGTCCTCCTCGTCGCCGGTGACGTCCCAGACGAGCTCGTACGCGGGGTCGGTGACCGGCTTGTCACGCTCGAAGAGGCAGAACTCCTGGCCGTCGGGGTCGAGCAGGACCGTCCACCGGGGCTGCTCGTCCTGGACCACGGCCCCGGCATCGAGCGCCGGCTGCAGCGATGCCGCCCTGACGTCCAGGTGGAGGCGGTTCTTCACGGTCTTCGGCTCCGGCACCTTGTTGACCCACACCCTGACGTCCTCGTCGCCGACGCGCAGGCACGAGGAGCCGTCGTCGTGCGGGTGCGCCTCCCACCCGAGCAGCGGCCCCCAGAACGCCGACAGGGCGTGCGGGTCGGCGGCGTCGATGCAGAGGTCCTTGTACGTCGCGAGCGGCATGGGCAGACCGTAGTCCCCTCCGCCACGTGGGCGCTCGATCGACGGCGACCGATGAGCCGACCTACGAGCCGGCCCACGAGCAGACGTATGCCGGACGGCCGGACGGCCGGACGGCATACGTCGTCGGGAAGGTGCGGATGACCGCTCAGCTCACGCGCAGGGTCACCCGCGAGGAGGTCGACGGGTTGTACCGCGTCGAGCCGTTGTAGGTCGCCCTCACGGAGTGCAGCCCGCGCGAGAGGACCGGGGCGTGGAGCGTCGCCCGGCCCTTCGAGACGGCCGACGTGCCCAGGACCCGGGTGCCGTCACGGAAGGTGACGCTGCCCGTTGCGGTCGACGGAGACAGCGTGGCGGTCAGCGTCGGGCGTCCGCCGTAGCGGTAGCTCGCGCTGCTGGCCTTGAGGGAGGTGCCGGACGCGACGCCCCTGACCGTGACGGTGACGCCCGGCGACGTGCTGCCGGCGCTGCGCGTGTCGCCGTTGTACGTCGCGGAGAAGGTCACGGTGCCGCGCGGCAGCCCCGTGACCGTCGCGACGGCCCTGCCCCCCGCGACCGTGACGGTCCTCAGGACGGCGCCGTTCTTGCGGAAGGTCACCGTCCCCGTCGCGTTCGACGGGGTGATCGTGGCCGTGAGCGCCGTCCTGCCGCCCTGCGTGAAGGTCGTGGGGCCGGCGGTGAGCCTCGTGGCCGACGTCGTGCGCACTGCCACCACCTGGGCCCGGGAGCCGTTCCCGTTGAGGTGGTGCAGCAGGAGCAGGCCCTGGGGCTGGTCCACCTTGGCACTGGCGTCGTCGCGCCGGACCTCGAGCTTCTCGCCCGGCAGGTCGGTGCTCAGCAGCGTGCCGTAGTCGCCGTAGGCCGACAGCCCCGGCGAGGCCACGCTGACCGTCATCGGCCTGGCGTCCGAGCCGATGGAGTCGACCGGGGCACCCTGGGCGTACGAGCTGACCCAGTAGCGCAGCCGCGGGGCGGCGCCGGTGAGCAGGCCGGCCTTCTGCAGCACCGACACCGAGACCGGCATGGCGAGCGAGTCGCTGTTGAAGACGTTCGTGTCGAACGACCCGTCGATGCCGTTGACCAGCGTCTGGTCGAGCACCGCCCCGAACCCCTTGCCGGGTCGGAGGTCCACGAGCTCGGCCACGAAGTAGTCGTAGTCGTCGGTCGCGCTCGAGAGCCGGGTGTTGTAGACCGCCGCCTCCGCCGTGCCGTCGGCGTTGGTGTCGAGGAAGACGTCGAACTCGGTGGACGTGGCCGGGGTGCGCCACGCGCCGTGGGTGCTGATACCGAAGGTCAGCGTGGCCTTGTCGAGGCTGGGGACGAGCGGCGCGTCGGACGCAGCGCCGACGTAGCGCAGGTCCGCCCCGCGGTCATCGGCCGTCTGGACGCAGTCGAGCACGCGGGTCGGTGAGCAGTCCGCCTTGCGCGGGCTCGTGCCCTGCAGCTGGAACGTCGACACGGTCGAGACGTACGACGTCGTGCCGTCGCCCTGGTCGATGCCGGTGCCCGTCAGGGGCAGCATCGAGGTCGCGACGCCCGCGGGCAGCCCGGTCTCGTGCCTGACGGTCGTGCTCGTCGGTGACGACATGGTGGAGGCGGCGCGGGGCGCGGACCACACGGGCACCCGCAGCTCACCGCCGTCCGTGCCGCGCACCGGCTCGAGCACCATGCGCCCGCTGGCGTCGGTGCGGTAGCTGCGCGTGAGGTCTCCCTCGCCCAGCGGCTCGGGGTCGGTCGTCGGGTCGGAAACGGCGCGGAGGGCGGAGCGGGTGAACGTCGCCGTCACCTTCACGTCGACCGATCCGTTCGCCGGCACGCGCACCTGCGAGGGGCTGAACGCATACGTCACCCCGGGCGTCGGGTGGGCGGCGTCGTAGGACAGGGCGTACGACACGGGACGCAGCGAGCGCTTGTTGACGATCCGGACCGTCTTGGTGAGGGTCTGCGTCGGGGACGTGACGGCCACCGGGCCGAAGGACACGCTCACGGCGCCGGCGTCGCCCATGACGAACGCCAGGGTGCCGGTGTCGACCGCCGCATACGCCTGGACACGGCCGGCGCCCACGCGCTCGGGACCGTAGACGTCTCCGGTGTGCTCGAGACCGACGAAGACGTCCTGGGTGGCGGTGTTCATGATCGCGGCCTTGACCTCCTCGACCGTCCACGACGGGTGCGAGGCACGCACGAGCGCGGCCTCGCCGGCCACGTGCGGAGAGGCCATCGAGGTGCCGCTCTCGGCGACGCCCTCGTTGCCGGTGCCGACGGCGACCGAGAAGGTCGTCACCCCGGGGGCCGCGACGTCGGGCTTGAGGCCACCGGTGATGCCGACGCCGCGCGACGAGAAGCCGGCGAGCTGGTCGACCGCACTCGGGTTGCGGATGCTGACGGCGTTGCGCAGGTCGTTCGTCATCGTGACGCGGACCTCGGTGGAGGCGTCCAGCTTCGCCTTGATGGCCCTCGTCGCCTGGTTCACGACGAGCATGGCCGGCAGCACCTTGCTGCCGGTGACGCCTGCCGAGAAGGAGTTGACGTCACTGCCGTAGATGATGCCGGACGCACCGGTCGCTTCCACGTTGGTGGCGCGTCCGGCCGAGCCGCACCGGCGTCCGGTGCCGTCGAGCCACATCGTGAGGACGACCTTGCCGGCGATCGCCGCCTTGTCGGCCTCCGAGTAGGGCGAACAGCCGTCGGTGTTGTTGGTGGCCGACGGGGGCTGCGTCCAGTCACCCACAGCGGCCACGGGGGTGTCGCGCACACCTGGGTTCTGCGGCCAGTCGTAGGCGACGGACTTGAGGGCGGCGAAGACGTTGTCCTGGGTGCCGTCCACGGTGTCGGCCGGCTCGATGCCTGCGGGTGCGTCAACCCGGAGACCGTCGACGACGTCGTTGCCGTCGTCGGTGGCTGCGACCGCGAGCACACGGGGTGCGTTGCCGGGGGAGCCGCCGACCTCGTAGACGTCGCCGGAGTTGCCCATCGAGGCGACGACGACCGTGCCGAGCGCGGCGAGGTTGTTCGCGGCCACGGCGTCGGGGTCCTCCGGGGAGCCGTAGGAGCTGCCGAGCGACATGTTGACCACGTCGAGGTGGTCGGACAGGTTGCCGTCACCGTTGGGGTCGGCGGCCCAGTCGAGCGCCTGAGCGACCACGTTCGTGGACCCCTCACAGCCGAACACCTTGAGCGCGTAGAGGCTCGCCTCGGGGGCGACCCCGGGGCCGATGTCGAGGCTGGCCGGGTCGATGTCCCTGCTGTAGCCGCCGGACCACGTGGTGCCGTCTGCTGCGACGCCGAGGCCCGCGGTGGTGCCGGCGACGTGCGAGCCGTGGCCGTTGCAGTCGAGCGGGTTGGCGTCGGGTTGCGGCACGGGGTCGTAGGCGTCCGAGCCGGGGTCGGCGTCGTAGTCGTCACCGGTGAAGTCGTGGCCCCCGACGACCTTGGCCGTCGGTGCGAAGTCGTTGGACGCGGCGGCGGCCTTGAACGCCTGGACCGTCCCGGGGCCGCCGAAGTCGGCGTGGGTGTAGTCGATGCCCGTGTCGATGATGCCGACCCGGACGCCCTTGCCGGTCTGTGAGAGGGCCTGCCACACCTTCGGTGCGCCGATGAGCGGCACCGACGAGCTGTTGGTCGGCTGCTTCGGCGTCAGGCGGTGGATCGCCTTGACCCCGGGGATGGCTGCCAGGGAGCCGAGGCGCGCGGCGTCCGTGCGTACGGCGATGCCGGCGTATGCCGCGTGCAGGCGGTAGAGCGTGCGTGCCCTCGTCGCGGTGGCGCCGAAGCGGGCCTCGACGCCCCTCTGGGCGGCCTTGACGGCTGCGGTCTGGGTGCGCGCGGCGCTCCCGGCCACCGCGAGCCCGCGCCCGCGGAACCGGGTGAACACCGTCGTCGCCGGGGTCGCGTCGAGCTCGATCATGACCTCGACGGGGCCGGTGCCCTTCCGCAGGCCGGCGTCGACCTTGTCGCCAGCGGCCACGCGCTGCGTGCCGAGCGCGAGGGAGCCGGCACTGGTCAGGCCGTCGGGCACCGACCGGTGGCTGCGGTGACGGAGTGACGGGTCGGGGCTCGCCGACACCGGCGTCGCCCCCAGGGTGGTGACCACGAAGGCCGCGACAGCTGCCGCGCCCACCGAGCAGACCACACCGCGTCGGGTGCGTCGCGGTCCCCGAGTGTTGTCGGACAACAGAGCCTCCTTGCATGGCTCCGTTCGTCCGCGGCGCCCTCGGCGCATCGCGGGCGCAGGGACGCTCGTCCCGGAACTTGCCTGCCACGCGGGTGCAACTTATCCCCGTTCGTCCCGGTGTGTGCGGTGATCGGCAGATGAGCTCCCGAGGTGTCGAGGCTGTCGGTGGCGGACGGCATACTCGCACCCATGCAGCGCATCGACGGCCACCTGGTCCTGAGCCCCACGGACCTCACCAAGCACGTCGCGTGCGCGCACATCACCACGCTCGACCTGGAGGCCCTCGACGCCCGCGACGGCGGCCGTGGCAGCAGGGCGAGCGGCGCCGACGACTCGCTCAACCTCGTCTTCGCCAAGGGCCTCGAGCACGAGAAGGACTTCCTCGAGCGTCTTCTGGCCGAGGGCCGGGTCGTCGAGGACATCGCAGCCCTCGGGCTTCGCGGGGTCGAGGCCGAGGCGGCGACGGTCGAGGCCATGCGCCGCGGCGTCGACGTCGTCTACCAGGCGAGCTTCTACGACGGCCACTGGGTGGGTCTGGCCGACTTCCTGCTGCGCGTCGACGAGCCGAGCGACTTCGGCCCGTGGCGCTACGACATCGCGGACACCAAGCTGGCCCGCCGGCTCAAGGTGCCGGCGCTGCTCCAGATGGCCACGTATGCCGCTCGCCTCGAGGTGCTGCAGGGCGTGCCCCCGCAGTGGCTCACCGTCGTCACCGGCGACACCGAGGCGCACCCGTGGCGGCTCGTCGACGTCGCTCCCTACGCGCGCCGTCGACGCGCCGAGCTGCTCGACGCCATCGCGAACCCCCGCAGGACCGAGTCGGCGCGGGTGCAGCACTGCGGCCAGTGCCGCTGGAAGGAGAGGTGCGCGCAGGAGTGGCTGGACCGTGACGACCTCATCCAGGTCGCCGGCATGCGCGCTGACCACCGGGCTGCCCTCATCGACCTCGGCATCCCGACGCTGCGCTCGCTGGCCGGGTCGAGCGAGGAGCAGCTCGCCCCCGCCCTGTCGGTCGCGACCCGCCGGCGCCTGCTCCAGCAGGCGCGGCTCCAGCTGGCCGAGCGCGAGTCCGGTGAGGCGCAGTACGAGCTGCTCGACCCGGAGCCGGCCCGGGGCCTACAGCTGCTGCCCGAGCCCGACGAGGGCGACGTCTACCTCGACTTCGAGGGCGACCCGTGGGCCGAGGGCGGCGCGGGCCGCGAGTACCTCGCTGGAATCTGGACGCGGCAGGGGCAGTTCGTCGAGTTCTGGGCCCACGACTTCACCGAGGAGGGGCGCCTCACGACCGACCTGCTCGACTGGCTCACCGAGCGGTGGCGGCAGTTCCCCGACATGCACGTCTACCACTACGCCCCCTACGAGACGACCGCCCTCAAGCGCCTCGTCGGTCAGCACGCGACCCGCGAGGCCGAGCTCGACCAGCTGCTCCGCCACGAGGTCTTCGTCGACCTCTACGCCGTCGTGCGGCAGGGGGTGCGCATCAGCAAGGGCTCCTACTCCATCAAGAAGCTCGAGGAGTTCTACTGGGGCCACGCGCGTTCGGCCGACGGTGCAGGCGTCGCCGACGGGCTCTCGTCCGTCGTCGAGTACGAACGATGGCTCGCCGGATGCGACGAGGGCGCGGCGGACCAGGTGATCCTCGATGACATCCGCCGCTACAACGAGGAGGACGTCCGGTCCACCCTCGCCCTGCACGAGTGGCTCGAGGAGCGCCGCCACGAGCTCGCCCTGGCAGGCCACGCGCTGAGCCGCCCGGTGCCCGAGCAGCTTCGAGAGATCGGCGACGAGGAGCGCGCCGAGATCGAACTCGCCGAGCGGCTCGTCGAAGGCGGCCACGATCTGCTCGCCGGCCTCGTCGGCTGGCACCGGCGTGAGAAGCGCCCGGAGTGGTGGGACTTCTTCCGCTACAAGGAGCTCGAGACCGCCGAGCTCGTCGAGGACGGCACCGCCATCGGTGACCTGGGGGAGCCCGAGGAGATGCGGGTGGTCAAGCGCTCCAAGGTCTGGCGATACCCGTTCCCGCCGCAGGACTGCAAGGTCGCAATCGGCAAGTACGTCCCCGACGTCGACACCCACGCGCCCGTCGGCAAGGTCGTCGACCTCGACTCCGTCGACGGCTGGGTCGAGCTGTCGATGAACAAGACCCTCGAGCCGCCGCGGCCGCGCGGACTCGGCGGGCCCGGCCCAGTCATGGACCAGGTCCTGCGAGCCAGCATCGCCCGCACCGCCGAGCTGGCCCTCGCCCGTGGTGGCAACCTCGCGACCCGCCTTGTCGGCGGCGTCGTGCCGGATAGGCAGCTGCTCGCCCCGCGTGCCGGCGAGACCGCGAAGGACGTCGTCGTCCGGGTCGGTCGCGCCCTGGCCGGCGAGGTGCTGGCGGTCCAGGGTCCTCCCGGCACGGGCAAGACGTATGCCGGCTCGGCCCTCATCCGTGAGCTGCTCGACGCCGGGCTGCGGGTGGGCGTCACCGCCCAGTCGCACGCCGTCGTGCTCAACCTCCTGGACGAGGTGCGGCGGCCCGCCTGGCACAAGGACGGCACCAACGCCGAAGAGGGCGACGAGCCCGACGACCCCAACGCCCTGATCCGACACACCTCCGACAACGGGGCGATTGCCGCGGCCCTCGCGTGTGGCGACGCGACGCTCGTCGGCGGCACTGCGTGGCTGTGGTCGCGCGACGACATGGTCGGCTCCGTCGATGTGCTCGTCATCGACGAGGCCGGCCAGTTCTCGCTCGCCAATGCCGTCGCCGTGGCGCCGGCCGCCCGGTCCGTCGTGCTGCTCGGCGACCCCCAGCAGCTGACCCAGCCCACCAAGGCGGTGCATCCCTACGGTTCCGGGCTCTCGGCCCTCGACCACCTGAGGGCCGGCGCTGACGGCTTGGTCCACGACGTCATCCCAGCGGACCGTGGCGTCTTCCTCGACCGCACCCACCGCATGCACCCGAGCCTGACGGCGTTCGTCTCGCAGCTCGCCTACGAGGGTCGCCTGGAGTCCGCACCCGGTCGCCAGCGGCTGTCCGTCGATGCGCCGGGTGCCCTGTCCGGCGACGGGCTGCGCTGGGTTCCGGTCGAGCACGAGGTCTTCTGCGACCAGGCCAGCCGGCAGGAGGCCCGCGTGGTGCGCGGCCTCGTCGACGATCTGCTTCGCGGTAGCTGGACCACGGCCGAAGGCGACTCACGACCCCTGGGCCTGGCCGACATCCTCGTCGTGGCCCCCTACAACGCACACGCGGCGACCCTGCGCGCCGAGCTGCCCGACGGGGCCCGCATCGGCACCGTCGACAAGTTCCAGGGCCAGCAGGGCGCGGTGGTCATCTACTCGATGGCGAGCACAACGGCGGCGCTCGCTCCCCGCGGCGTCTCGTTCCTCTATGACCTGCACCGGCTCAACGTCGCCGTCTCCCGCGCGAAGGCGATGGCCGTCATCGTCGGCAGTCCGCTGCTGACCGATGCCGAGGTGCACACGCCCGAGGAGCTGCGCGCCGTCAACGCGCTGTGCCGCTTCGTCGACGAGGCCAAGGCGGTCTGACGGCCCAGCAGCCACGAGCCGGGAGTCACAGGCCGGGAGTCACGAGCCGGGCATCGGCAGGGTCTCGGAGGGCGCGGAGTCAGCGGCCACGGGTGCCAGGCTGGTGGGGGAGGGTGGCCAGGTCCGCCTCGACGACCGCGCGGTCCTCGGCGTCCGTCACGCTGGCGCAGGCCTCGCGCGCCTCCGCCTCGAGACGTTCGGCGGCGTCGAAGTCCCCGCCGACGGCTGCGGCACGGGCCGAGGCCTCCAGGGCGGCGGCGAGATCCCAGTCGGCCACGTCACCGGCGCGGGCGATCGCGACGTAACGGGCGGCGTGGTGAGCTGCCGTGTCAGCCTGCCCCAGGACCGCGTGCACCCGCGAGCACAGCCAGTGACCCCGGCCGACGTTCTCGGCGCGGACCCCCTCGACCTGCCCCCAGTGGTAGAAGGACGCGTGGGCCCGGGCGACCATCGCATCGTCGTCCTCGGCCGTACGGTCGTCCCTGTCGAGCAGCTCCCACGTCGCGTTGTAGAGGTCCACGCCGAGACGCCGGTGGTCGGGCTCGCTCACGTCGGTCACGACGCGAACCTAGCGCGCAGCAGGTCCGACGCGGTAGAGCCGGTGGCCCGGGTCAGGGGCGAGGAGAGGGAGGGTCAGGCGCCGTGCGCGGCTACCTCCCAGAGACGTCCCTCACCGCGGATGCCGGGCAGCGCCGCCTGGATCGAGCGCTCGGCCAGCTCCGGTGCGACACCGAGGTCGACGGCATACCGGAGGGCGACGGCGGGCGTGCGCTGGACGCCGTGACGGCAGTGGACCAGAACCCGCTTGCCCTCCGCGCGGAACTGCCGCAGCGCCGACGACGCGTCGTCGAGGATGAAGTCGAGATGGGGGTTCGACTCCTCCTGCTCCTCGTCGTTGATCCAGAACTCGATGTGGTCGCGGGCCGTCATACCGGTGGCCGGGATGTCGTCGAGCCCGAGGGCGCAGAGCGAGACGATCGCCTGCACGTCGAGCTCGCGCACCCGCCCGAGGTCGGAGATGGTGCCGAGGACGATGTCGGGGTCGATGGGGTGCGGGATGCCCAAGGTGTCGATGTCCGCGTCACCCATGGACCTCACCGAGGGCCACTCGCCCTGCCGGCGCCCACGCTCCGACGTCGAGACGGCAAGCTCGACGAGGTCGTGGGCGCGAAGTCCCGGCCAGCCGTGGACCATGCGGCGCCACTGGGTGGGCACGGCTGATGCGCCGTACCGCGCCCCGAGCAGGGATCCGGCGATGGCCGCGACGGTGTCGGTGTCGTGGCCGGCCCGCACCGCGGCCTGCAGCCCGCGCTGCAGGTGCATGGCCGAGCCGTCCCCGCGGTCCGTTGTGGTGATGGCGGCCCACGCGTCCTGCAGGGCGGTCACCGTGAATCCGTTGTCCCCGAAGCGGCCCGGCTCGGAGCCCGTCGCGGCCTCGATCCAGTCGCGCCACCGGTCGATGTGGGCGGCGGTGACGAGGTCGAGCCCTGCGGCAAGGTCCAGACGACCCTCCGTGACGGCGACCCGGATCGCCTCGGACCACAACACCGCCGAGTCACCGGCAAGCGAATCGGCGTGGGTGAGCTGGGCGATGGCCCGGGCGGCGCGCGCCGTGGCGTGGCGGTCGTCGAGGGCCGAGAGGCCGACGATGGAGGTGCGCATGAGGGCGCCGTTGCCGGCCGTGAGGCCGGTGCGCGCGTGCAGCTCCTCGCTCGCCCCGGCCAGGCGCTCATGGGATGTGCCCTCGAGCCGGGCCGCCCGCGCTAGCACCTCGCGGGTCTGCACCCCGACGTCGGAGGCGCCGCCCTCGAACCACGCCGTGAAGGCCTCGGCGACCGCGTCGAGGCCGTCGGGGGAGGCAAGGTCGACGCCCTGAGCGGCGACCCGGGCGATGCACAGCGTCATCTGGGTGTCATCGCTCCACTCCCCGGGCTCGTAGGGGCCGAGCCCGCCGCCCTTCATGACGGCCTCGCCGACGGGCGGCGCCGCCATCTCGTAGGGCACCCCGAGCGCGTCGCCGCACGCCTCCCCGAGCAGGACCCCGGCCGCGCGGTCGACGGCGATGGGGCGGATCGACACGGCTGCTCCTCGGGACACGGGTGATGGTTCGGAGAGAAGGTACCGCCCGGCGCAGGGCGCGACTGCGCCTGGTCCAACCCTCGACGCCGTGTCTGCACCGACGTCGTAGGCTGCTCGCGTGCTCCAACCCCTGACCGTCGTGCTGCTCGTCGCGAGCGGCGTGCTCGGGCTGCTGGCGGCCCACCACCTCATCCGGGGCCGGCTCGTGGACGACCCCCTCTTGCTCGTCGGCGCCGCGCTCGAGGTGGCGCTGCTCGTGCAGCTCGTCGTGGGCCTGGCCAAGGCGTCCGCGATCGGCGACGGCGCCGAGCGCGCCACCTTCATCGCGTACCTCTTCACGGTGCTGGTCGTCGTGCCCGCCACCATCGTCATCGCCATCAAGGAGAAGACGCAGTGGGCCATGGCCATCGTGCTCGGCGGCGCCCTCGTCGTCGCCATCCTCGTCGCCCGCCTGCAGCAGGTCTGGAGCCTCAATGTCTGAGCAGACACCCACGCCCGGCGAGCCCGACCCCGGGCTCGTGACAGCGGGCCCCGAGGCGCCGCACACCGGGCACGGCTTCGGCCGGGTGCTCGTGGCGGTCTACGGCCTGCTCGCGCTCGCGGCAACCGGCCGCTCCGTCCTGCAGATCAGCGAGTACTTCCACCGGGCGCCGGTCTCCTACGTCCTGTCGGCGCTCGCCGCCGTCATCTACATCGTCGCGACCGTGGGGCTGGCCCGCGGCGACCGTGCCTCGGTGCGTCTGGCGACCATCGCTCTCTCGGTCGAGCTGATCGGCGTGCTGATCGTCGGCGTCGTGTCGTATGCCGTGCCCTCCGCCTTCCCCGACAAGACGGTGTGGTCCCACTTCGGCTCCGGCTACGGCTACGTGCCGCTGCTGCTGCCCGTGCTCGGGCTGTGGTGGATCCGCCGGACCCGTCGCGCCGCAGCGGCCTCCGGGGCGCAGGCGGCCACGTCAGCTCACTGACCCGGCGCCGATAGGGTGGCCGCCATGACCGAGCAGACCTCTGCCCCTGCGTCGACGGGCCAAGCGCCGGCGACGCCCGTCGGCCCACTCACGGTGCGTGAGATCAGCGCCGACGAGGCCGTCGAGACGCTTCTCGAGCTCGGCGGGAGCTTCCTGCAGACCCCCGCCTGGGGCCGGGCCAAGGCGGGATGGCGCCGCACCCACCTCGGCTGGTTCGACGGCAACGGCCGACGGGTAGGCGCCGGACTGGTGCTCTCGCGCACCATCCCGCGCCTGTCCCGCTCGTACGCGTACCTGCCCGAGGGGCCGGCTCTGCCCTGGGACGTCGTCGCGACCGACGCAGCCCGCTGGGTCGACCCCCTGGTCGCCTGGGCCAAGGGCACCAAGGCGTTCGCGCTGCGTCTGGGCTTTCCTGTCGTCTCCCGCATCTGGGACCGCGACGCGGTCAAGAAGCAGGTCGTCGAGAACGGCCTGCTCAGCTTCACCAGCCTTCCCGCGGCCGTCGACAACCCCACGGCCCGCAGCCTCGAGTCGTGGCTCGACCGCAACCACTGGCTCCCGCTGGGAGCCGACGGCGTGGCGGTGGGCCAGCCGCGCCTGCTCTGCATCGTCGACCTGCGGGGCCGCACGGAGGCCGAGCTGCTCAAGGGCATGAACCAGCAGTGGCGCCGCAACGTCAAGAAGGCCGAGAAGGCCGGCGTGCAGGTGCGCGCCGTGGGACCGGAGGGGCTCGACACCTTCCATGAGCTCTACGTCGAGTCGGCCCAGCGCGACAACTTCCTGCCCCGGCCCAAGGGGTACTTCGACGTCATGGCCCGCTCCTTCGCCTCGGACGACCAGGCGGTCCAGGCGCGCTTCTACGAGGCCCACGTGGATGGCGACGTGCTCGCCTCGGCGCTCATGATCCGCTTCGGCCGCACGTTCTCCTACCTCTACGGCGGCTCGACCGAGCGCAACCGGGACGCCCGGGCCTCCAACGCCCTGCAGTGGCAGGCCATGCGTGACGCGGCAGCCGCCGGCTGCGAGGCCTACGACTTCCGCGGCTTCAACACCTCGCTCGGCGCCACCAGCCCCCTCACCGGTCTGTTGCTCTTCAAGCTGGGGGCCGGCGCGGACGTCGTCGAGATGGTGGGGGAGCGCGAGCTGGTGATCAGCCGGTTCTGGCACCTCGCCTTCCAGAAGGCGATGGCTGCGCGAATCGCGATCAACAAGCGGCGCAAGGCCGCTCGCGCCAACCCCGACGACGCCGACATCTGAGGGAGGTTCACATCGCGGGCGTGCACGTCACGGTGCTGGACGAGGTGTCGATGGCCACGAGCTTGTCGCCCGCGTAGACCCTGCACTGCAGCGTTCCCGCACCGCGCATGAGGGCCGCCGAGACGGACAGGTTCGACGGATGCGAGTCGACGTGCAGCTCGAACGAGTAGGGCAGCGTCCCTTCGTAGAAGTCCAAGGGGGCGAGACCCGCCGTCGTGTCGACGGTGGCCTGGAGCGGCGAGCCCTCGCCGCGACCGGGCGAGGCCACGAGCTCGACGCGAAGCGAGCGGGTCTGCGCGGGCACCGGTTCGACCCTCGGTGACCCGGTCAGGAGCGGGCCCACAGGGGTGGCGCCGGCGACCTTCTCCGCCCACACTCCTCGGACGGAGTCCGCCGGGAGCCCGTCACCCGTGCCGGGGTTGAAACCGGCGCAGTCGTAGATGATCGGTCCTGCATCGGCGTCGACGTACGAGCAGTCCTGGGACAGGGGTTCGTCCGAGCCGTGGCTGGCGATCCCGAGCAGCAGCGGGGGTAAGAGGAGCGCCAGCAACCAGGCGGGCGCCTTTCGGCGCGGGGCCGGGCGCGTCGGCGGGGTCGAGAGGATGGAGGGCGCTGCGCGGGGCGACCAGGCTCCGGGGCCGGCAGCGGGCCGAGCCCAGGCCTCGGCAGGCAGGGACGGCAATGCCGGCTGGCTCGGTTCGGGGGAGTCGTCCGGGAAGGCGACGTGGCGGTCCTGCTGCGGGTCCGGGAGCGCCGGACGGCTGCGGTCTGGGTCGAACACAAGTGCCTCGCTCAGGGACCCGGGCTGGGCGGTTGCACGGCGGACGACGGGTCGGTCGACGGCTGGCTGGCCACGGCAATCCCCTGGTTGTGGTGACGGTGGGCCCATCCAACCACCCGTCCGCCGTCGGGGAGCGGAGGCCGCCCGGTCGGATATCGGTTCGGAGCGTCCGCGCAACCCGCCTATCCTGTCGGAATGCCCGACGAGTCCGCGAACGCTCCTGCGCGCTCGCGGGCACCGCGTCGCCGGGGACCGCGGCGTCCCCAGATGGGCGATCGGGCGCCCGTCTCCCAGCACCAGCAGGCCCGGCGCGCGGCCCGGGCCGCCACGGTCCCGCCGATCACCTACCCCGAGCACCTGCCGGTGGTCGACCGGCGCGACGACATCGCCGCGGCGATCCGGGACCACCAGGTCGTCGTCATCGCCGGCGAGACAGGCTCGGGCAAGACGACCCAGATCCCGAAGATCTGTCTCGAGCTGGGCCGGGGGATCGACGGCCTCATCGGCCACACGCAGCCGCGCCGCATCGCCGCCCGCGCCGTCGCCGAGCGGCTCTCGGAGGAGCTGGGGGTCGAGCTGGGCACCGCCGTCGGCTACCAGGTGCGTTTCACCGACCAGAGCAGTCGCGACACCCTCGTCAAGGTCATGACCGACGGCATCCTGCTCGCCGAGATGCAGCGCGACCGCGACCTGCGTCGCTACGACACGATCATTCTCGACGAGGCGCACGAGCGAAGCCTGAACATCGACTTCATCCTCGGCTACCTCAAGCAGCTCCTGCCGCGCCGGCCCGACCTCAAGGTCGTCATCACGTCCGCGACCATCGACCCGCAGCGCTTCGCCGAGCACTTCGCCGACCCGGCCACTGGCGTGCCCGCACCGGTGATCGAGGTGTCGGGTCGCACCTTCCCCGTCGAAATCCGCTACCGCCCACTCATCGACCCCGACCGCCCGGAGGCCGAGGAGCGCGACATGGTGACGGGGGTCTGCGACGCCGTCGAGGAGCTCTGGACCGAACGCCACTCCGGCACCAGCTCCGACATCCTCGTCTTCTTCTCCGGCGAGCGGGAGATCCGCGACGCCGCCGACGCCCTGAACGGGTTGAAGCTGCCTGTCACCGAGGTCGTCCCGCTCTACGGGCGCCTGTCCGCGGCCGAGCAGCACCGGGTCTTCGCGCCGCACACCGGCCGGCGGATCGTCCTGGCCACCAACGTCGCCGAGACCTCGCTCACCGTCCCGGGCATCCGCTACGTCATCGACACCGGTACCGCGCGCATCAGCCGCTACAGCCAGCGCACCAAGGTCCAGCGCCTCCCCATCGAGCCGATCAGCCAGGCTTCGGCCAACCAGCGGTCTGGCCGCTGCGGGCGTGTCGCCGACGGCATCGCGATCCGCCTCTACTCCGAGGACGACTACGACAGCCGCCCGGAGTTCACCGACCCGGAGATCCTGCGCACCAACCTTGCCTCCGTCATCCTGCAGATGACGAGCCTGGGGCTCGGTGACATCGCCCGCTTCCCGTTCGTCGACCCGCCCGACAGCCGGCAGATCACCGACGGTGTCCGCCTCCTCGAAGAGTTGCAGGCCTTCGCCCCAGAGGACGACGAACCCGCCCACGCCCGAGGGAGGCGTCGCCCGGGACGTCGCCTGACGGCATACGGCCGCACCATCGCGACGCTACCCATCGACCCCCGCCACGCCCGCATGGTCATCGAGGCGGACAAGCGTGGTGTGCTGCGCGAGGTCCTCGTCATCGTCTCGGCGCTGTCGATCCAGGACCCGCGCGAGCGGCCGCAGGACAAGCAGGAGCTCGCCAACGCCTCGCACAAGCGCTTCGCTGACGAGACGAGCGACTTCGTCACGTGGCTCAACCTCTGGGCCTACCTCAAGGAGCAGCTGCGCGAGCTGAGCAGCAGCGCCTTCCGGCGGATGTGCAAGGCGGAGTTCCTGCACTACCTGCGGATCCGCGAGTGGCAGGACCTCCACAGCCAGGTCAAGCAGGCCGCCAAGCAGGCCGGGCTGGACGTGAGTCGTGGCACCGCCCAGGTCGGGGAGGGCGAGATCGACGCCGACGCCATCCACCAGTCCTTGCTCGCCGGGCTGCTCTCGCACGTCGGTGTCCGCGACGAGCAGAAGCGGGAGTATGCCGGCGCGCGCGGCACGCGGTTCGGCATCGGTCCGGGGTCCGCGCTCTTCCGCAAGCAACCCCAGTTCGTCATGGCCGAGGAGCTCGTCGAGACCAGCCGCCTGTGGGCTCGGGTCAACGCCCGCATCGACCCCATCTGGGCCGAGCAGCTCGGCGAGCACCTCGTGAAGCGCCAGTACTCGGAGCCGCGCTGGTCGGGCAGGCGGGGCTCTGCCGTCGCCACGGAGCGCGTCACGCTCTACGGCGTGCCGCTCGTCGTGGGGCGCGTCGTGGGGCTGGGCCGGATCGATCCCGAGCTGGCCCGCGACCTCTTCATCCGGCACGCCCTCGTCGAGGGCGACTGGCACACCGATCACGCGTTCCTGCGCGACAACGCGGCCCTGGTGGAGCGCCTCGGGGAGCTGGAGGCGCGCACGCGTCGCAGGGACATCGTCGTCGACGACAGCACGCTGATCGCCTTCTACGACAAGCGGATCCCTGCCGACGTCGTGTCAGGGCGCCACTTCGACACGTGGTGGAAGACGGCTCGTCGCCAGACGCCTGACCTGCTGACCTTCACCGAGGAGCTGCTGTTGCGCGAAAGTGCGGGCAGCATCGCCGACGAGGACCACCCGACGACGTGGGTCCAGGGCGAGAACGTCCTGCCGGTGACCTACCAGTTCGAACCCGGGTCGGCCCAGGACGGTGTCACGGTCCACATCCCCGTCGACCGGCTCAACCAGGTGACCCCGGGGGGTTTCGACTGGCAGGTGCCGGGCTTCCGTGAGGAGCTCGTCACCGCGCTGATCCGCAGCCTGCCCAAAGGGATCCGTCGAAACCTCGTACCGGCCCCCGACCACGCACGCGCCGTGCTGCCCGAGCTCGACCCGACGTCCGGCCCGCTGCTCGTCGGGCTCGCGACGGCGCTACGCCGCCGCGCCGGCGTGGCCGTCACGCCAACGGACTTCGACGTCGAGCGCGTCCCGCCGCACCTGAGCGTCACCTTCAGCGTCGACGGCCCCGACGGGCGCCCGGTCGCGACCGGCAAGGATCTCGAGGCGGTGCGCGACACGGCGACCCCGCAGCTGCGCCGCCAAGTCAGCCGCGCCGGCTCGGGGGTCGAACGCACCGGACTGACGAGCTTCCCCAACGCAGACGTGCCCGAGACGTTCGAGAGCTCGAGCGGCATCCAGGGCTTCCCCGCCCTCGTCGACACCGGCTCGGCGGTAGACCTTCGGGTTCTGCCCACCCGCGCCGAGGCCGAGGCCGAGCACCGGCTGGGGGTGCGCCGGCTGCTGCTGCTCGGCATCTCGCCGCCGTGGAAGCAGATCCTGTCGCGGCTCACGAACACCCAGAAGCTGGCCCTGGGACACAACCCGCACGGCAGCGTGCCGGCCCTGCTCGACGACTGCCTGGCCGCTGCCGTCGATGCCATCCGCGACGACGCCGTGACCGACCGCACCGACCATGCGGTGCGCACCCGCGAGGACTTCGAGTGGGCCCTGTCCGCCGTGCGGACGCACACGACGGCCAAGGTGGTGCAGGTCGTCGGGCTCGTCGAGCCGATCCTCGCCAAGCACCTGGGGTTGACCAACCGGCTCGCCGAGCTCGACCGGTCGAGCAGCCCCGCGATCCGGCCGTTGCTCGCCGACGTCCGCGCCCAGCTGCGCGAGCTCGTACGCCCCGGGTTCGTCGCCGACACCGGCCTGGGGCGCCTGCCCGACCTCGACCGCTACCTGCGCGCCGTCGCGCACCGGCTCGACAAGGCGCCGGCCAACCTCCCGCGCGACGCACAGGCCCTCGAGCAGGTCGACCTCGTCGAGGGCCGCTACGCCGACCTGCTCGACTCGCTGCGGCCCGCCCAGCGTGGCGCGGCCGAGGTCGTCGAGATCGGCTGGATGATCGAGGAGCTGCGGGTCTCGCTCTTCGCGCAGACGGTCGGGACGGCATACAGCGTCTCCCCGCAACGCATCCTCAAGGCCATCGCCAAGGTGGCCACCTGACCCCTGGCCTGCTCGCCGCCGCGGGGAATCATGAAACGCAGCGAGGCGTTGCACCAGAGCACCCGTGTGCATCCCGTACGACGAAAGGCCAGACCCGTGCAGGACCCGACCGAACTCTTCCAGTTCGAGAGCGACATGTCGCCGAGCCAGCTCGAGCAGCTGCAGGCCTCGGTCCTCGTCGTCGCCCTCGGAGGCTTCATCGACGCCGGCCACACCCAGCGGCTCATGGCCGACCACCTGCTCGCCACCCATGAGTCGCGCGTCATCGCCTCCTTCGACGTGGACCAGCTTCTCGACTACCGCGGCCGCCGTCCCGTCATGGTCTTCGACCGCGACCACTGGAGCAGCTACGACGACCCCAGCCTGCTGCTCCACCGCGTGATCGACCAGGAGGGGGTGCCCTTCCTGCTCCTCGTCGGCCCCGAGCCCGACTACCAGTGGAACCGCATGGTCGAGGCCACCACGAGGATGATCCGGACCTTCGGCGTCGACCTGACGGTCAGCATCCACGGCATCCCGATGGCGGTGCCGCACACGCGCCCGCTGGGCGTGACCGCCCACGGGACCAACCCCCGCCTCGTCACGGGCAACGACCCCGCCTTCGGCACCGTCCAGGTCCCGGCCAGCTTCTCGTCCCTGCTCGAGCTGCGGCTCGGTGAGGCCGGCCGTGACGCCATCGGCTTCGCCGTGCACGTGCCGCACTACCTCGGGCAGAGCGAGTTCGCCGACGCCGCGGTCGTCGGGCTCGAGCGCGTCCGCGCCGCCACCGGCCTCGACCTCGACCTGCGTGAGCTCGCGGCCACCGCCGGGCTCAACCGCGCCGAGATCGCCCGCCAGATGGAGGACTCCGAGGAGATCACCGCCGTCGTGCGCGCTCTGGAGCAGCAGTACGACACCTTCCTCGAGGGCCGCCAGCAGCGCAGCCTGCTCGCGACGGACCTGTCCGACCTGCCCACCGCCGACGAGATCGGCGCGGAGTTCGAGGCATTCCTCAAGGACGTCTCCGACGAGGAGTGACCGGCCGGGACGAGGTCAGCCCTTGGCCTCGCTCCACCGGCGCACGATCGACGTGTCGGCGACGAAGCGCACCTCGTCGGTGCCCGCCCAGGTGCGGGCCGCGCTCGTCAGCGTCTGTTCCACCGCTGCTGCCGCTGCGGCCGCCTGCTGCTCCGGCACGTGGACGAGCAGCTCGTCGTGGAGGCACAGCACGATCTGGCCGCCCAGCGGGCGCACCGCGTGCCGGACCGTGGCCGCCCACGCCTTGAAGAGCTCCGCCGCGGAGCCCTGGATGATCGCGTTGCGGGCGTAGCGACCGCGGGACCCGTCCGCGCTCGCCGTGGACGGCTCGGCACTGCCGGAGGGCTCCGCGACGCCCCGCTCCGATGCCGGTCCGGGGACCGGCACGGCGCCGAAGCGGATGAGCCGGCCGCCCCACGTGCGCACCGGGCGACGCGCGACGCCGTCGGTGTACGCCCGGTCGAGCAGGCCCATCGCCACGGGGTAGGCGCGCTCGAGGTCCTTGAGTGCCTCTCCGGCAGCGCCCGACCGCTGACCGTACATCGCCGCCAGCACGGCCACCTTCGCACGCGGCCGCTCCGCGCCGAGCTTGGCCGCGACCGGGGCGTAGAGGTCGTCGGCGCGGGTGGCCTCGGCGAACGCCCGGTCGCCGCTGACGACGGCGAGGACGCGTGGCTCGATCTGGCCGAGGTCGGCCCGCACGAAGACATGACCGGGCGCGGCGCAGATGGCCGGGCGGAGGGGAGCGGGGAGGTTGTGCAGGCCGTTCTGGGCCGTCATCCGCCCGGCAGCGCCGTCGCACGCGGTCCAGCCGCCACGTAGGCGGTCATCGGGTCCGACGTGCTCGTCGAGCCAGCGGTAGCCGTACGTCGTCGCGATGCGCTCGTCCTTGCGCCAGCGCAGCAGGGCCTCGACCAGCGGGTGGGTGTGCCGGTAGGGCTCGAGGACCCAGGCGCGCGTGTTGGGCACGTCCACTCCCACCGAGAGGAGCAGGTCGCGCACCTGCCCGGGGTTGCGCAGGTCGGTGCGTTCGCGGCCGGCCGCATGGCGCAGCACTCGAGCGTCCCGCTCGGCCCGGATGCGGGCCGCGTCGGCGTCGTCCCGCGGCCGAGCCCCGGCCGAGGCGGCGATGAGGTCCTCGGCGGCCGGCCGGTCGACGGGCAGCCCGTCGCGTTCGAGCTCGAGGCAGAGCACCGCCGCCGCCGACTCGGACCACACCGTGCGCTCCAGCCTCGCCGTGTGCGCCCCACCGACGCCCGCCAGGGCCAGTTTCTGTGCTGCCTGGCACTCGAGGGCGAGCAGGGCGAGCTCGCGCAGGCGTGAGCTGTCCGTGGCCCACGCGAGGGCGTTCGCGCGCAGGTGCCCCTCCGGCGTCAGGAGGGTGGCGTCCTCACCGGCCGCCACGTCGAAGAGGTCGCCGTCGAAGCCGCTCAGCCGCGGCGAGCGCCGCACCGGGACGGTCGCCTCGTCGAGCCCGCGACACCCCGCCACGACGTGGCCGGGGGTGGCCCACCAGCCGCCGTTGACGATGCGGTGCGCCTCGGCGAGGTCCCAGGTGCGCGACACCTCGACTCCCGCGCCGACGACCCCACGCAGGGTCGACGTCGCGGACCACACCACCCAGCGCGGCCCCAGGCGGGACGTGGTCTCGACGAACCGCTGGGTCACGCCGTCGAGCGGCCACGCCTCGTCGACACCCTGGCCGACGGCATACGCACCCTGCGGACCGAGGACGAGCGCGATGAGGGGCGGGCCGGGAGCGTTGTCAATCAAGGCAGCTCGCGATCCGCTGAATGCCTTCGCGAAGGATCTCGGGGGACGTGGCGAAGTTGAGCCGGGCATGCCCCGCCCCACCGGAGCCGAAGGTCGTGCCGGGGGAGAGCGCGACCCGCGCGCGGCGCAGGATCTCGCGCGCGGGGTCGTCACCGAGGCCGAGACCGCGGAGGTCGAGCCAGGCAAGGTAGGTCGCCTCGGGGACGACGAGCCGGGCGCCGGGGAGGTGCTCGGGAACGAGCTCGGCAAGGAGGCGACGGTTGGTGTCGAGCTCCTCGACGAGGCCGTGCACCCACGCGCGACCGTCGCGGTAGGCGGCCGTCTGGGCGATGACACCGAGGTGGCTCGCCCCGAACGTGACGTACGGGTGCAGCCGGCGCACATCGTCGACGGCGCCGTCGCCGGGCACGATGACCGCTGCCTTGAGACCCGCGAGGTTCCACGCCTTGGAGGCGGAGGTCACGGTGACGCCGCGCTCCGTGCCCGCAACGGTGAGGTAGGGCGTGAACGTGCTGGTGGGCAGCACCAGCGGACCGTGGATCTCGTCGGAGACGACGCGGACGCCGTGCTCTTCCGCGACCCGGGCCAGTGCCTCCAGCTCCGCCGGCGTGTGCACCGTCCCGGTCGGGTTGTGCGGGTTGGACAGCAGGTATGCCGCCCGGCCGCCGCCGGCTGTCGCCGCGGCGAACACCTCGGCGAGACGGTCGAGGTCGAGCCGGTGGTCAGGGCCGAGCGGGGCCTCCACCACCCGTCGCCCGCACGCCCCGACCACGTCGTAGAACGCGTTGTAGACAGGCGGGCTCACGACCACGGGACCGCCCGCGTCGGTGAAGAGCCGCAGCAGGTGCGTCACGCCGGTCAGCACGTCGGCCACCCGCGTCGTCGTGTGCGGGTCGAAGCCCCACCCCCACTCGGCGTCGGCGAACGCAGCGAGCTCCGCGGCATACTCCTGCGTCACGGCGTAGCCGGTGTCGCCACGCGTCACGGCCGCGCTGACGGCGTCGGCGACGGCAGGACATGCCCGGCAGTCCATCTCGGCGATCCACATCGGGATCACGTCGGGGTCGTGGACGCCCCACTTCACCGACGTGCGATCGCGCCGCAGCTGCGCCAGCGGCACGTCGAGGACTGCCGTGGCCGGCCCGCTCGTCTCTCCCATGGGAGCGACCCTACGAGAGGGTGCCGACGCGCACGCGCGCTCCCCGGTGGCGCCGACCGGGTACGAGGACGCCAGTGCCGGACAACCGGCATACGGTGTCGTCGGCGCCGAACCGGACAGCCGCGCACGAGGAACGTCACACGAAGGAGCTGAGCCGGTGGGCATCATGGGTTGGGGCAGGCAGGAGACCGTCGAGGCATCGGACGCGACCGCCGCGCAGCTGCGCACGGCGAAGGACGCCGGTGCGCTCGAGCGTGCCGCCCTTCCGGCTGAGGGAGGGCTCTCCGGCGCCGCGACCCGGCTCGTCGAGCGGCTGCTCGACGTCGGGATCGACGGCAAGGGGCCCTTCGACTCCGCAAACAAGGTGGCCGCGGCCGCCCTCGCCAACGCCCGGGGCAACCGCGACCTGGCGCTACGCACCATCGCGCGCGACCATCGCCGGCTCGGCGCCGTCGGCGGTTTCGCCACGGGTCTCGGCGGCTTCTTCACCATGCCGATCTCCCTGCCCGCCAACGTCCTGGAGTTCTACCTCCTCGCCACGCGCATGACCGCGGCCACGGCCGAGGTGCGCGGCTACGACATCGACCAGCCCGAGATCCGGTCGGCGATCCTGCTCACCCTCGCCGGCGCCGACAGCGAAGACCTGCTCAAGAAGGCCGGGCTGGTGGCCGCCGGTGGCAAGCTCTCCTCGGTCGCCTTCAACCAGCTGCCGGCACCGGCCCTGATGGTCCTCAACAAGGCCATCGGCTTCCGCCTGCTCGGACGCATCGGCCAGAGCACCTTCGCCCGGCTCGGGCGGGCCGTGCCCGTCGTGGGCGGCCTCATCGGCGCCGCAGTCGACGTCTACATGCTGGGCCGCGTCGGCAAGCAGGCGGCCAAGGAGTTCCCGCCCGTCGAGACCTTCGGTCGCTGACGGGGCGGGCAGCGGGTAGGCCGTGACCATGAAGACTGCGCGCATCACCGTTCGGCATCCCCGTCAGCCACCGGGAATCGTCGGCACCACCCGATCGTTGGGCCGGGCATGAAGCCCGCGTCCCGGATCAAGATGGCCGCCACCGTCGCCTCGGTCGTGCGTGCCTCCACACGCCCCGGCGCGCCCGGCGTCAGCGAGCGGGTCCAGGCGGTGCCGCGGCTGGTGCGCGCGACGCTCGACGGCACGTATGCCGGCACCACCCTCAAGCGGCTCGGCCTCGTCGCCGGCGCCGTCGCGTACGTCGCGTCGCCGATCGACCTGCTGCCCGAGGCTTTCCTGCCGATCATCGGAGCGGCCGACGACGCCGTCGTCATCTCATGGGCGCTCAAGGCCTTCTTCGAGGAGACCGACCGCTTCCTCGCCTGGGAGGTCGGTCAGGGCGTGCGCCGTTTCCGGTCCGCTGGTGGGCGCTGGTCGCGGCCTGGTGGTGCCTCGTTCGACGCCTCACGGGCCACGGTGCCGGGGGATCCGGTCAGCGCCTCCGACGCCTCGGACGCCCCTGGCGGCCACGCCCCGGGGTCAGGGGCTGGGGCTGGTGGCGGCGACGATGCGCTGCGCCGCGACCGGGACGCGACCGGGGCGGCGGCACCCGGCCGCATCCTCGAGCGCGTCATCCGGATCACGGGCGCCGGCCCGGGCGCCGCGACGCGTGCCGCGACGGGTGCCGCGACGGGTGCCGGGACGGGCGGCGGCCGCGCCGACCGCGTGAAGCTGCCAGAGGGCATGCGCCAGGCGGCGACCGACTACGTCCTGGAGTCGGTGCGCAAGCGTCTGGAGCGCTGACCGGCGCTCCGCCTGTGGGGTGATCCCGGGCGGCGCGGTTGTCGCCATTCGTCGTCCACACCCCTTCGCGACGGGCAGCGGCGGTCCACAGGCGCGGGCTGGGGTCTGCCGGCCGGCGTCCCCGACCCTGAGGCTCGGAACATGCCGAAGATCTCCTTGTCCGGGCCAGCCGACCTGCTGACCATCATCCCCTTCCACCTGGGCTTTCAGCCGGCGCGCAGCGTCGTGGTCGTGTGCTTCCACGGCAGGCGCCTGGGCTTGGTGGCGAGGCTGGACCTCGTCGACGCAGACCTCGCCGTCGAGGCTGCGGCCGGCATCCTGCCGACCCTGCTCCAGGGCGACCCGTCCTCGGTGGCGCTCGTCGGCTTCGAGGACGACCGCGACGAGTCGCTGGCGCTGATCGAGGCCCTCGCATCAGGAGCGGAGTCCGAGCGGGTGGTGGTCCGCGAGCGCCTCGTCGTGCGTGACGGGCGTTGGTGGTCGGTGGGCTGTGACTGCTGTCCCGAGGAGGGTCGGCTGCTGCCGGAGCAGGCTGATGTGCCGGCGGTCGCCAGCTACGTCGCGCTCGGGCACGCGGTGCTGGCCGACCGCGAGGAGCTCGCGAGAGTGGTCGAGCCGCTGGCGCCGTCCGGGCCGCGCCACGACCTCGCCCTCGCCGCGATCGCGGACTGGCAGCGCCGGTACGAGGCGGCCGGGGGGTCGGTGTCCGGTGAGCACGACCAGCCGACCGGTCGCCGATGCCCCCGCAGGCTCGGCCGCGCGCCGAAGGTGGAGCTCGGGGTCCTCGACGGCGGTGACCCCAGCGCGCGGCAGTTCCTGGTCAACGACGCCCTCGTCGCCTGGGGAGGGGTGCTCCACGGAGAGGTCGAGGGCTACGGCATCGAGCACTGGCTGCCCTCGCTGGTCGGCCCCCTGCGTGACCTGCGGGTGCGCGACGCTCTCCTCGGGTGGTTGTGCCCGGGGATGGTCGATCCCGCTGACGTGGCGGACGAGGTCGTCGTCATGCTCGAGCTCCTGCTCGGTCGCGGGCTGCGGCTCAGGACCGAGCAGGACCAGCACGGTCATGCACAGGATGCGGGCCGGTCCAGGGCCGGAAGCGGACCTAAGAGGCCGGATGACGAGAGTCCCCTCAGCGGCACCGAGGTCGGGGCACGACTGCCGGACGCCGACGTCGAGGAGCTGCGTGCCCTGTACAACCTGCTGGACCGCGACGCCTCCGGGATCGGTGGCCGAGGCGCACGCGAGGACACGGATGACGACCACGGTGGGGGTCCGGGACAGGCGATCTCTCCGACGCCGGCTGGGGACGGTGAGCGCTGGAGTGACTGGGAGAAGGCGGCGACGCCGCGTCTGGTGCTCTCGCGACTTGAGCAGGTGTGCCGGTTGACCCCGGCCGACCATGCGGCGCCCCTGCTCTCCGTCGTGGCCGCCGTCGCATGGTGGAGTGGCGACGGGGCCAGGGCCGGGGTCGCGGCCGATCGCGCCCTCGAGCTCGATCCCGACTCCCAGCTCGGCCGGGTGGTCCGTGACTCCCTCGACGTCGGGATGCGACCGCCGCGGTGTGCCTGACGTCCATGTCGTGGACCGCCGGACCCGCTCTCTGTGAGCCCTCGCGTATGGTTGGGGCAGGTCATGAGCACCAGTGACAAGCCCCGGCTCGCTGGTCGGCAACCCTCCTTCGCGGTGGGGTGCCCCGGGTGAGGACCCGGCCACACCCAGATCCCGGGTGTGTGCAAGCGCGAGTGTGGAGGAGCACCCCCATGACTGTCATCCATCGGAAGCACGGCACGCGCCGTCCCGCGCGCCTCGCGACCGCTGGCGCTGCCCGGGCCGACGGCGACACGACGTCGGCCGTCCACCCGGGTGTGGGGCACGAGCCTCCCCGGCAGGTGCTACCGGACGGCGCCTGGCGTGAAGGTGGCCCCGTCGGCCGCCGGCAGTTCGCGGCCGTCGGTGACCTCGAGCTCGAGCGCGGTGGCACCCTGCCGGGGGCCCGCATCGCCTACGAGACCTGGGGCCGGCTCAACGAGGCTCGCGACAACGTCATCCTCGTGGAGCACGCGCTGACCGGCGACAGCCACGTGGTCGGCGAGGCAGGGGAGGGACATGCCTCCCCGGGCTGGTGGAACTCACTCATCGGTGCCGGCGCTCCCGTCGACCCGGACCAGTGGTTCGTCATCGCCTCCAACGTGCTCGGTGGGTGCCAGGGCAGCACAGGTCCCTCCAGCACGGCGCCGGACGGCCGCCCGTGGGGGAGCCGGTTCCCCTACGTCACGGTGCGAGACCAAGTGGCTGCCGAGCGGCTGCTCCTCGACCGGCTGGGCATCCGGCGAGTGGCCGCCGTCGTCGGCGGCTCCATGGGCGGCATGCGAGCCCTCGAGTGGGCCGTGACCCACCCGGACGACGTCGACCGTTGCATCGTGCTCGCCTCGACGGCCTACGCCACTGCCGACCAGATCGCCTGGTGCCAGCCGCAGCTGCTGGCGATCCGCAGCGACCCTGACTTCGCTGGGGGCGACTACTACGCGAGCGACCGGCGGCCCGACACCGGTCTCGGCCTTGCGCGCCGGATCGCCCACATCACCTACCGCACGGAGGCCGAGCTCGACGGGCGGTTCGGGCGCCAGCCACAGCGGAGCGAGGACCCGTTGCGGGCGGGCGACCGCGGCCGTTTCGCCGTCGAGTCCTACCTCGACCACCACGCGTCGAAGCTGTCGCGGCGCTTCGACGCCAACTCCTACGTCGTGCTGACCGAGGCGATGAACTCCCACGACGTCGGCCGCGACCGCGGCGGGCTGCGGGCGGCGCTCTCCCGCGTCACCGCGGACTGCACGGTCGTCTCCGTCGACACCGACCGGCTCTACCCCCCACGGCTGTCGGACGAGCTGCACGCGGCCCTGCCTTCCTCGACTCGCGCGCACATCACCTCCGACTTCGGTCACGACGGCTTCCTCATCGAGGAGCAGCAGGTCGGCCGCATTCTGCGCGACGCTCTGGAGGCGCAGGACCGCTGACCTCCGGGCCCTGCGGAGCGATGCGCCGGACGGCTCGGGATCGGGTACGGTGCGACCACTGGTTGTTTCCGTCCCAAGGAGGTCCGGGAAAGTGGCCATCGTCGTCGGTTATGTCGCCACCAAGGAAGGTCGAGCGGCTCTCAAGCGTGCCGCCGAGGAGTGCGTCCTGCGTGGCGCCAAGCTCGTCGTCATCAGCTCCCACCGCGGAGGCAAGGACTTCGACGCCAAAGAGGCCAGCCAGTTCGAGACCGAGCTCTCCCGCGTCCAGGCGCTCCTCGAGGAGAGGGGCCTCGAGCACGAGGTCCGTCAGCTCGTCCGCGGCAACGACCCTGCCGAGGACCTCATCTCAGTGGCCGAGGAGGAGAACGCCGACTTCATCGTCATCGGGCTGCGCCGGCGCAGCCCCGTCGGCAAGCTGATCCTCGGCTCGAACGCGCAGCGGATCCTGCTGGACGCCAGCTGTCCGGTGCTCGCCGTCAAGGGAGACTGAGCGCTCCGCGGCCGCCTCGCACGGCGTCGCGCCTGCGCAGTCCGGTCCACGGCAAGAGGGCCACCGGCACAATGGCAGGCGTGGATTCGGTGTCCGTTCGCGCAGACGACGCCCGCCGTTTTATAATGGTGCAGTACCGGATCGCACAAGGCACACCGAGAGATCGACACAGGGATCGACTCCAACCGGCCAAGCCCCTCCGGCACCTTCCCCCATTCTCGTTCGTTGTGATGGTGCATGCCCGGCAACCGGCGCGATCATCTGACGAGACCTGCCACGAAAGGCGACTGCATCCGTGCCCAAGGCAACAACCCCTGGAGCTCCCAAGACCCTGCCGAAGGTGTTCCAGCACGAGGCGATCATGCAGCTCCTGGTCAAGGGCAGCACCAACGGAAGCATCACCGGCACGGAGATCGCCCGTGCCCAGGTTGATGCGGGGCTCGACCTGAAGCAGATGAAGCCGGTCCTCACCACCCTCGAGGCCCACGACATCGAGATCGTCGTCGACGCGCCACACTCCAGCACGACGAAGAAGACCCGAACAGGGACCAAGGGAGGCACTGTGGCCACCGCACGAAGCAGCACCGCCGCGGCGACGAAATCCGCCACGCGGACCACGACCGCGACCACCAAGACCACGGCCAGGAAGGCGCCCGCCGCGGCGGCGCCTGCCGAAGACGCGCCGGGCACCGAGCGCACGGCCACCAAGGCTGCAGCGGCGCGCACGACCAAGAAGGCCGCGACGAACGCCGGTGTGTCCAAGGCCGCGGCGAAGCCTGCCACGAAGCGGACCGCCGCCACGAAGACGGCCGCCAAGGCCCCGGCGAAGAAGGCTGCGACCGCGGCCGACGGCGACGCACCCAGCGCTGACGACGGCGACGTCGAACCGGACGACGCGCCGGTGGGTGAGCTCGAGGACGTCGAGGTTCCCGCCGAGGCAGTCGAGGCCGTCGAGGGTGCGGACGACGCGGAGGAGTCCGAGGAGGGCGACGACGTGACGCCGGCGACCGCGGCCAAGACCGAGGAGACCGAGGAGTCCGGCTTCGTCATCCGAGACGACGACGAGGACGACGCCCCTGCCCAGCAGGTCGTGACGGCCGGTGCCACCGCCGACCCGGTCAAGGACTACCTCAAGCAGATCGGCAAGGTCGCCCTGCTCAATGCCGAGCAGGAGGTCGAGCTCGCCAAGCGCATCGAGGCCGGCCTGTTCGCCGAGGAGAAGCTCAACTCCGGCGACAAGATCGACATGAAGCTCAAGCGCGAGCTCTGGTGGATCGCGCAGGACGGCAAGAAGGCCAAGAACCACCTGCTCGAGGCCAACCTGCGACTCGTCGTGTCACTCGCCAAGCGCTACACAGGCCGCGGCATGCTCTTCCTGGACCTGATCCAGGAGGGCAACCTGGGCCTGATCCGCGCCGTCGAGAAGTTCGACTACACCAAGGGTTACAAGTTCTCGACGTACGCCACCTGGTGGATCCGGCAGGCCATCACCCGTGCCATGGCCGACCAGGCGCGCACCATCCGCATCCCGGTCCACATGGTCGAGGTCATCAACAAGCTGGCCCGCGTGCAGCGCCAGATGCTCCAGGACCTGGGCCGTGAGCCCACCCCGGAGGAGCTCGCCAAGGAGCTCGACATGACCCCGGAGAAGGTCGTCGAGGTCCAGAAGTACGGTCGCGAGCCGATCTCGCTGCACACGCCTCTCGGTGAGGACGGCGACAGCGAGTTCGGTGACCTCATCGAGGACTCCGAGGCCGTCGTCCCGGCCGACGCCGTGAGCTTCACGCTCCTTCAGGAGCAGCTGCACTCGGTGCTCGACACGCTCTCCGAGCGTGAGGCTGGAGTCGTCTCCATGCGGTTCGGTCTGACCGACGGTCAGCCGAAGACGCTCGACGAGATCGGCAAGGTCTACGGCGTCACGCGTGAGCGCATCCGCCAGATCGAATCCAAGACGATGAGCAAGCTACGTCACCCGAGCCGCAGCCAGGTGCTGCGCGATTACCTCGACTGACGGTCCGGCTCACCACATCGCGCAAGCCGCAGGTCAGGTGCCCATCGGGCGCCTGACCTGCGGCATGTCCCGGGGTCGCCCAGGGTTCAGGCGGTGCCGGCGGGTACCAGCGGCTTGAACGGGTGGATCGTCTCCTCACCACCGTGGATCAACACGTAGCTCGCCTCCGGGACCTCCTGCCAGGCGCCGCGCAGGTCACCCAGTGGTTCCGAGACCACGAGGCGCGCATCGTCGGACAGCAGGTGCAGCTGCGGCATGTCGGGGTACTGGTGGCGCAACGTTGCCACGTCGGTGCTGTGGAAGAGCGACCGCGAACGCCCCTCGCTGGAGTAGCGGAAGGCCCATGTGGTCGCTCCGTCCGTCGTCGCGATGGTTCCCTGCATCGGGAACCCGATGCCGTGGCGCATCGCCGACTCCTCGACCACGCCCACCGCCCGGGCGACCGCCGTGGGAGCGTCCTCGGCCAGTCCGAAGGTCAGCGCCAGGTAGAAGAGCATCTCCGAGTCGGTGGTGCCTTCCAGGTCCGCGAAGAGGTCCGGATCCATCGCCAGCGCGAGGTCACGCTTCATCGCGTGGAACCCGTCGATGAAGCCGTTGTGCATCCATAGCCACGACCCCTTGCGGAACGGGTGACAGTTCGTCTGCTGCACAGGCGAGCCGATGGCGGCACGGATGTGGGCGAAGACACGAGGCGACCGCACGTGGGCCGACAGGTCCCGAAGGTTCCGGTCGTTCCATGCCGGTTCGATGCTCCGGAAGACCCCCGGCGTGTCCCGCTCCCCGTACCACCCGACGCCGAACCCGTCGCCGTTGACGGGCTCGGCGCCCATCGTGGAGCTCATGCTCTGCACGATGAGTGAGTGTTCGGGCTTGTAGAGCAGATCCTCCAGAAGCACCGGGGAGCCCGAGTAGGCAAGCCAACGACACATGAGAGCCTCCGATCAGTTCCCTCCATGGCACACCCGTCGCCAGGGCTGCGAATCACCCCTCGGAGGTGACATGACCGGTCGACCGGAGCGCGGCCGCCGAGCGGGCCCCGGTCAGCCCGTCCGGCGGGGGAGACGGCTCGGCAGCGAGCGCCAGAACGCGACGCCGGACTCCGGCCAGAGGAAGGACCGGACGCGGGTCTGCCAGGCTCGCGTGCGCCCGACCTGGCGTCGGATGGAGCGGATGTCCTCGTGCAGGCGCATGGCCTCCTGCGCCGACGTGCGTTCGGGCCTGTCGTAGCGCGACTTCTCGAGCGTCGCCGTGACGCGTGACATGGCCGTGGCGTTCTGGTCGTCGAGATGACCCTCGGTGACATAGCGCTCGCGCAGCTGTCTGAGCGTGACCCCGTCCGGCGCGCGCAGGCCCAGGTCGCCGAGGTGGGAGGTGAGCTCGTCCCAGTCGGCCTCGATGAGGTCCTGCTGCGTGGCCGCGGCCCGTCGGCGGCGCACGCGCAGCAGCCAGGCGGTGATCGGCATGACGAAGGCCGCGAGCAGCCCGACGAGCACGGCCACGAATGTAGCGACGTTGCGCCAGGTGAATGCGTGGCCCACAGAGTCCATCAGCGACTCCTGCGGCCGGACCGGGGCGGCGGTCGGCTGCGCCGTGGTCGTCGGCACGGCCACGGACGCCGAGCCCGACGTGGACTCGGTGACCTCTCGGCCACCACGTGAGGAGCCGGCGTCCGACCCGACGACGGAGTACGGCGGTGGCGTGCCCGAGCGGACGCCCGGGGTGGGTTCGAACCGGAGCCAGCCGTAGCCCTGGAAGTAGAGCTCGGGCCATGCGTGGGCGTCGCTCGCGCGCACGACGTAGCGCTCGTCGGAGAGCTGCCCGGGCAGGAAGCCGATGGCCATCCGGGCGGGGATGCCCTGCGCGCGCGCCATCATGATCATCGCCGTGGCGAACTGCACACAGTAGCCGTGGCGGGTCTCGTAGAAGTTCTGGATCGGCTCCAGCAGTCGTCCCTCGGAGTCCCTCAGCGGCTCACCCAGGTCGAGCGAGTAGGTGTAGCGGCCGGTGTCACGCAGGTGGTTCTGGATGGCGATGGCCTTGTCCAGCGGGTTGTTCGCTCCGCGGGTGACCTCGTCGGACCACCGCTGGACGAGCTCGCGGGACCGGTCGGGGATGCTCAGGTCGTCGTCGGTGATCTCGGGGGAGTCGGGCCTGCCGGACTCACGCAGCTGTGCGGCTGACGGGGCGAGGTCGGCGTAGGTCACGCGGTAGCTGCTGACAGCACGACCGACACGGACGTCGCGCGTGACCGGGTCGATGGTCCACGGGGTGCCCTCCATCGCGACGGCGACCACGGGGTAGGGAGCCGCGATGCGTGGAGCGGACAGCGTGTTGTCGGTGACTGTGATGACGTAGTCACGGCGCTGGGAGGGCGGCGGCAGCGGGGCGGGGTTGTCCGGGCGCGCACCGGTGGGTGCGGCGGTGCTCCACTGGCCGCGGGAGTAGTAGGAGGTCGCGAGCACCCGCAGCGGGGCCCGGGTGAAGCCGGTCGTCGTGTACGTCAGGACGGGGGACTGGTCCTGGTTGTTGAGGCTGCGGGAGAGGTCGAGGGTGTCGTTGAACCCGACGGATCCTTCTCCGCCGCCCTCACCGGCCCGCCCGAGGCCCTCCGTGAGGTAGCGGGGCGGGAAGTGCGGCACGACCGCCGGGACGAGTAGCGCGACGACGACGCCGATGGCGCCGAGCCGCAGGGCGCCGACCGTGAAGGACCGCAGCGCGTCCCGGTCGTGGGCGGCCTCGTCGATCTCGCTGCGGTCGGCAGCGCTCGTGGTGCCCCAGCGGCCGAACTGCGCCCGCGCGGTGGTGTGCAGCATGACGAGCCACAGTACGACCGGGACGACGAAGTAGCGCAGCGCGAGCGCCGACTGCCCATTGGCCGCGGTGATGAGGTATGCCGTCAGCAGCGGCAGGCCCGCGGCCGCCGGGCTGCGCCAGGTGGCGGCCAGGGCATCGACGGCGATCGCGACCACGGCGGTCGCCACGAGCAGGCAGAAGGAGATCCCGTCGTTGAGCGGGGCCGGGGCGGAGTAGCGCTGCACCGTCTCGAGGGCCTGCAGCCCGAGGGAGTTGGCAGCTTCGACGGTAGAGGGGGTGGGGAGCAGCAGCGTGAACGTGTCGCCGGCCCAGCCGGCGAGGAGGACGTATGCCGTCACGAGCACCTGGGTGACCACCACCAGCAGCCGCGACCTGGTGAGGCCACGCGCCACGAGCCCGAGTCCGGCGACGAGCGCGATGACGAGGACGGCCGACGGCAGCCAGCTCGCCTCGGAGAACAGGCTGGTGATGGGGTAGATCGCCGTCAGCGTGGCCAGTGCGGCGAGCAGCGTGATCCTCCAGCGGCGCCGGCTCATCGACGTCCTCCCACGGCGGCAGCGGTCAGTAGGGCCCACACGTGGGCGATGGCCTCGTCCCGGTCGACGGGCACGGCGCGCCAGCCGGCCAGGCGTAGGGCGTCGACGTGCGGCTCCACCGCGTCGGCAGCGGTCGGCCCGAAGCTCCGGGCGTCGAGCACCAGCGCGAGCCCCGTCGTGCCCGGTTGGCGCAGGCTGGCCACCCGTGAGGTGACGTCACTGCCCAGGGGGCCGACGATGGCGACGAGGAAACCGCCTGCAGCAGCCAGGGCCTGCACGGCCCGGAGGATCTCGTTCTCACCGGTGTCGTCCCGGGTGCTGGCGACGGCGAGCACGTCGAGGATCTCGTCGGGAGCCATGGTCTCGGCCGCACGGGAGGTCTCGACGGTCTCGGCGCAGACGAGGTGGACGGCATACCCGGACTCGCACAGATGGACGGCCACCGACGCCGCCGCCGTGACCGCCCACTCGAATGAGCTGTCCGGACCCGTGCCGCCGTGGGCCGACGGCCTCGGGTCGAGGATCACGACGGCACGTCGCTGGGCGGGGCGGTCCTCCTGACGCACCATGAGGTCGCCGGTGCGTGCCGTCGCGGGCCAGTGGATGTGTCGCAGGTCGTCACCCTCGCGGTACTCGCGGATCGTCACGTCGTCCTCGCCGTGCAGGGCGATCAGGTGCGCCTGCTCGCCCTCGGAGCCGACACCGGCGCTGGGCTGACGGTTCGCCGACAGCGGGTGCACGGCCGGGAGCACGACGAGATCGGCCCGGCCCTCGAGCACCGCGTTGCGGTTGGCGAGGCCGAAGGGATCCTGGACCTGCACGCCCAGGGGCCCGAGGTGGTGGCGGCCGCGCAGGTGGGAGCGCACGGCGTAGTCGATGGTGCGCACGCGCCCCGGGGGGATCCTGCCCACGACGAAGCGGGGCCGGTCTCCGAGGATGTAGTCCAGCCGCTCCTCCGCCAGGAAGATCGGCGTGGTGTTCGTCGAGACGTTCTCGAAGGAGAGGGCGACGTGGGCTTCCTGTCCCACGCTGATCCGCTCGGGGTGCGTGTGCCGCTCGATGCGCATCCGCGTCTTTCGGGTGCGCACCAGCACGGCGGAGACGACGGGCAGAGCGACGAGCAGCACCCCGAAGCGGGTCAGGTCGCGGAAGCCGAAGATGATGCCGGCGAGGACGAGGACGGTGCCCGAGCCCATGAAGGCCCTGCCCCTCGTGGTCAGGACGCTGCGTAGCGAGCGCATGGCCGCGTGCCTGCGCTCAGCGGGCTGCGGGCGGCACCGGGACCTGGCGCAGCAGGTCGGTGACCACGTCGCCGGTGGTGCGGCGGGCGAGCTGGGTCTCGCTCGAGGGCATGAGGCGGTGGGCGAGGACCGGACCGGCCAACACCTGCACGTCGTCCGGGATGACGTGGTCGCGACCCTCCAGCGCGGCATACGCCCGCGTGGCCCGCAGCAGGTGCAGGGCTGCTCGCGGGGAGGCGCCGAGCCTCAGGGCCGACGTCGCGCGGGAGCGGCCCACGAGGTCGACGACGTACTGGCGGATCGCGGGGCTCGCGTGGACCTGGCTGACGGCGTGCACGACGCGGTTGATCGTCTCGGCGTCGGTGACGGGCGTCAGGGCATCGAGCGGTGAGCTGGCGCCGTGGCTCTCGAGCAGCTCGAGCTCAGCGCTCGGTGAGGGGTAGCCCATCGAGATGCGGGCCATGAAGCGGTCGCGCTGGGCCTCGGGGAGGGGGTAGGTGCCCTCCATCTCGATGGGGTTCTGCGTCGCCATGACGATGAAGGGGGCCTGCAGCGGGTAGGTCGTGCCGTCGACGGTGACCTGGCGCTCCTCCATCGACTCGAGCAGCGCGGACTGCGTCTTCGGCGACGCCCGGTTGATCTCGTCGCCCACGACCACGTTGGCGAAGATCGCGCCGGGACGGAACTCGAAGCGGCGGGCGTCCTGGTTGAAGATGCTGACACCGGTGACGTCGCTGGGCAGCAGGTCAGGCGTGAACTGGATGCGGCGGACCGTGGCGTCGATGGAGCGGGCGAGCGTCTTCGCGAGCATCGTCTTGCCGACGCCCGGCACGTCCTCGATGAGCAGGTGCCCACCGGCGAAGAGCACGGTCACGGTCGTTCGCACGACGTCGGGCTTGCCTTCGATGACGCTCTCCATGGCGCGCATGAGCCGGTCTGCCACCTCGTGGATCAGACCGAGGTCGGCGGCGCCGGTCGAGGGGCCCATCGCGGGGCTCGTCGATGTCGTCGTCTCGAGCCCGGTGTCCGTGGTCGTCACGCTGTCCTCCGCTGGTCGTCCCCATGTCATGGCGCGGTCCCGCTCGTGGCGAGGCGCGCGATCCGTGACGCGATCTTCTCCCATGGACCCTCGACGCCGATAGTGCCGCCCGGGTCGTGACCCGATGGAGACCTCAACGGCACCCGAGAGCTTGCTGTGTGCGTTCCCACTTTCCTCCACCTCCAACGTCCGGGTCCGCCGTTCGGTTCGTTCTCACCTGCTCTCAACCGGTTCTGACCCACCGGTGAGCACACGACGCGTGGCCGGAGGCGCGCGGCGCTTGCTGTCCTGGGCTCCTGACGCCTCGTCCGTCCGCTGCTCCGGCCCTGGTAGCCGCGACCACTCCACTTCGCTCCACCGGTGCTGACCTGCGACGACGCGGAACTCGCCGCGTCGAAATGGGGCAAACTTCAGTGCAAGTGGAGTGAAGTGGAGTACGGTGGGGCTTCAAGGAGTCAAGGGGACTGCCCGCGGGTCGACAAAGGGGGAGGTGGCGGACCATGTTTCTCGGGACGCACACCCCTCGACTCGACGAGAAGGGCCGGCTGTTCCTGCCGGCGAAGTACCGCGAGCGCATGTCGGGCGGCCTCGTGGTCACCCGAGGGCAGGAGCGGAGCCTGTTCATCTACCCGATGGACGAGTTCGTCAAGGTCGCCGAGCAGATGCGCCAGGCGCCGACGACGAGCAGGGCGGTCCGCGACTACATGCGCGTCTTCCTCTCCGGCGCCTCCGACGAGATCCCCGACAAGCAGGGCCGCTTCACCATCCCGGCCACCCTGCGCCAGTACGCCGGGCTCGACCGTGAGGTGACCGTCATCGGGGCCGGCTCACGGCTCGAGGTCTGGGACAGCGGCGTCTGGAACGCCTACCTGGAGCAGACCGAGCAGAGCTTCGCCGACACGGCGGAGGAGGTGATCCCCGGGCTCTTCTGAGCCCGGCCGCCGCTCGCCACAGCACCGACCCCAGTACTACTTCTGGACCAGCCCAGCGACCACCACCTGCGTGCCGGCCTCCAGCCGCTCCGCTCCCGGGACGACTTCCCCCGTCTCGGGCGAGGCAGCGGATGGGGACCAGCCCCCAGGTGGGCGACACCACCACAGACCATCCGACCGGCACCTGATCAGCACCCCTCCACCTGGTCACTGCCACTCCGGCCGTCCGGCCGATCCACACCACCACCCTGACGGGGATCCCTATCCGCCGTCAGGTCACAACAGGCACACCAGCCCCGTGCATCACAGATGCACCAGCAGGGGCCTCAGCAGCACGAGCGTGGGAGGGACGCACATGAGCGATCGAGGACCGGCGCAGGGTCGCCATGTCCCCGTCATGCGCGACCGGATCCTCGAGCTTCTCGCGCCCGCCCTCGAGCAGCCCGGCGCCGTGCACGTCGATGGCACGCTCGGCATGGGTGGGCACGCCGAGGGCGTCCTGGAGCGGTTCCCGCAGTGCGTGGTCGTCGGCATCGACCGGGACCGCGAGGCCCTCGCCCTCTCGGGGGAGCGGCTCGCCCGCTTCGGCGACCGCTTCCGCCCGGTGCACGCCGTCTACGACGACATCAAGGACGTCGTGGCCGGCCTCGACGTCCCGGCCGTCCAGGGCATCCTCTTCGACCTCGGGGTCAGCTCGCTGCAGCTCGACGAGACCGACAGGGGCTTCGCCTACCGCGTGGACGCGCCGCTCGACATGCGCATGGACCAGTCGAGCGGCAAGACCGCCGCCGACGTGCTCAACACCTACTCCGTGGAGGACCTCACGAGGATCCTGCGCGACTACGGCGAGGAGCGCTTCGCCCGCAAGATCGCCAAGGCGATCGTCCACGACCGGGCCATCGAGCCCTACACCTCCTCCGGCCGCCTCGTCGAGATGCTCCGGCGGGTCATCCCGGCGGCCTCGCAGCGCCAGAGCGGGCACCCCGCCAAGCGGACGTTCCAGGCCCTGCGCATCGAGGTCAACGACGAGCTCGAGGTCTGGCGCCGCGCCATCGACGAGGCGATCGACGTGCTCGCCGTCGGCGGCCGGATCGCCGTCCTGTCCTACCACTCGCTCGAGGACCGTGCGACGAAGCGCGCCTTCGCCGCCGGCGCCACCTCCAGCACCCCTCCCGGTCTGCCGGTCGAGCTCCCGGAGCACGCGGCATACCTCTCCCTCGTCACCCGAGGCGCGGAAGCGCCGGGAGACGACGAGGTGACCACCAACCCACGGGCCGCGTCGGCCCGACTTCGCGTCGCAGAGCGCGTGCGCGACACCACCCCGCATGCCAGCAGGACCACGAAGGGAACCCCCCGATGAGCCAGATGACCGCTGCGGCCCGGCCGCTCCGCGCCCCCCGACGTGGCCC
>NZ_JBYTCI010000027.1:0-46364 GCF_058790095.1 Terrabacter sp. FW104-15G4B
ACCCCGGTCTACGGCCGATGACGGCGGCGCCCCAGAGCCACCCCGGTGAGCCCGACCCGGGCACCGTCGCACCGACGGCGCCCGGGCGTCTCGGCGTGCCGGTCCAGGCCGGTGAGGCGCAGACCTACCTCAACGCGCTGCGCGAGTGGGTCGGCCAGCGCCGGGCCGACCTCGGCGAGGTCGACCGCGCGGTGCTGAAGCTCTCGCCGGCCGAGCAGGTGGCCATCACCAACGACCTCACCGTCGCCCTGACCTTCTGGAAGGCCGTCAGCGACCGGCTCACGCTGCTCGAGACGACCTTCGACGGTGGCCGAGTCGGTCCGGTCGAGGCCGAGCGGCTCTCGACCCTGATCCACGGGCGGCTCGACTCCAACACCACCGAGCACCTGTCGCTGCCCTCCAGCGGGTCCCTCGCCGTGAGCCTCCCGGAGGCGTGCCGGCTGCTCGACTCGCTGACCCGCACCCTCCAGGCGCGTGCGTCGCTCGCACCGGGGGCGGCCGAGGCGAGCCAGCGAATCACCCTGGTGCGCGCGGGGATCGAGCGCACCCGCGACCAGCTCCCGCTCGTGCCTGCCGGCGCCCAGCGCGACGACGCCACCGAGAAGCTCGCCCGTCTCGACCGCCGGATGGGCGACCTCGTCGAGCGGGCCCGCCGGGGAGCCGACGTCGGCGGGATGATCGGGCCGCTCGAGATCGACGTGGCGATGCTCGAGCGCGACCTCATCGTCGCCGCGGCCGAGCGGGCCTCGGCCGCGCGCAGCCGGGTGCGCACCCAGCAGCAGGTCGAGGAGCTCGACGCCCGAGCCGCCGCCATCCGCGCCCTCGAGCGCGCCTGCGTCGAGGCGATCACGCCGGCCCCGCACCTGGCCATCCCGAACGTCCGGGCGCTGGGACCCGTGCCGCAGGCGGCAGCCGAGCTCGCGGCATACCGCGAGAAGCTCGAGCGGGTCTCGCGGGCCCTCGACCTCGCCCACGAGACGTATGCCGCGGGGCTGGCCGAGCGCGACGAGGTGGTCGGCCTCGTGGGAGCCGTGGGGGCAATGGCGTCGTCGGCGACGCTGGCCGCCGAGACGCAGGCCGACGTCGACGAGCTGCGCCGCCGGCTCGACGAGACGCTGGCAGCGAAGCCGCTGCCCATCGCGCGGGCCCGCGCCCTCGCCGCCGCCTTCTCCGCCTACGTCGACACGGCCAACCGTCCGCAGCCGCGCACCGGTCGCCCGGTGACCCGTCCGTCCGCACCACGAACCCAGAGGCCACGCCCATGAACTGCACGCAGCCGGGCTGCACCGGAACGATCGTCGACGGCTACTGCGACGTGTGCGGCATGGCCGCCGGCTCCAACCCCGCACCCGCGCCGGTGGCCGTCGCGGCCGCGGCAGGCGCCGGCGCTTCCTCGCGACCGGTGAGCTCGCCGACCGGAGGAGGCTCGATCCCCGAGGGCGGGGCCTGCCAGCAGCCCGGGTGCACGGGCACGATCGACGCCGGCTACTGCAACGTCTGCGGCACCCCGGCCGACCAGCTCGCCGTCGCCGCGTATGCCGCACCCGCCACAGGGGGGGCTGCCTCTCCCAACGGCGGCACCGCCGCCACCGCCTCCACGGGTGCACCAGCGGGCGTTGGCCCGGAGCTGTCGACCCGCTCGGCCGCGTCGAGCAACCTCGCGTCGGCGGCCTTGGGCTCCAAGCGCGCCCGCGAGTCCGGCTCGGTGGCGACCCGCCGCACCAGCAGCTCCCAGCGCCTGCGCTCTGCTCGCCTCGGCGGCGGCATCACGACGGTGCGACCCGCTCCCGAGATCGACGCCGAGAAGGCGCTGCTGACGAACCCATCGGTCCCCGAGAGCAAGCGCTTCTGTCCCAAGTGCGGCGAGCCGGTGGGTCGCAGCCGCGACGGCAAGCCCGGCCGCACCACCGGCTTCTGCCCGAAGTGCCGCCAGCCGTTCTCCTTCGACCCCAAGCTGAAGGCGGGCGACCTCGTCGCCGGGCAGTACGAGGTGGCCGGCTGCCTCGCCCACGGCGGCCTCGGCTGGATCTACCTCGCGCGCGACAAGAACGTCTCGGACCGCTGGGTCGTGCTCAAGGGCCTGCTCAACTCGGCCGATCCGGACGCCCTCGCGGCAGCCATCGCGGAGCAGCGCTTCCTGGCGCAGGTGTCGCACCCGAGCATCGTCGAGATCTACAACTTCGTCACCCACGACAACGCCGGCTACATCGTCATGGAGTACGTCGGAGGCACGTCGCTGAAGTCGATCCTCAAGCAGCGGCTGCAGGCAGCCGGGACGTACGACCCGCTGCCCGTCGACCAGGCCCTGGCCTATCTCCTCGAGATCCTGCCGGCCTTCCAGTACCTCCACGACCTCGGGCTCGTCTTCTGCGACTTCAAGCCCGACAACGTCATCCAGGTCGGCGACGAGGTCAAGCTCATCGACCTCGGCGGCGTGCGCCGGGCCGACGACGAGGACTCGGCGATCTTCGGCACGGTCGGCTACCAGGCCCCCGAGGTCGCCGAGCTCGGTGTCTCCGTCGCCTCGGACATCTACACGATCGGGCGCACCCTCGTCGTGCTGACGATGGAGTTCCGCGGCTACCAGACGACCTACCTCAACACCCTGCCCGCCCAGGACACCGTGCCGGTCTTCCAGCGCTACGACTCCTTCTACCGGCTCGTCGCCAAGGCCTGCGCCCCCAACCGCGACGACCGTTTCGTCTCCGCCGACGAGCTGCGCTCGCAGATGGTCGGGGTGCTGCGCGAGGTCGTGGCGCTCGACCGCGGTTCCGGCGCGGCCGCGTCGACGATCAGCTCCCTGCTCTTCGACGTGCCGACGCCGGGCGCCGAGCCCGACGACTGGCGCAACCTCCCGGTCCTGCGCCGCGACCCGCACGACGCCCTCGTCGGCTGGCTCCAGACGGTCAACGGCGCGCCGGCCGAGCGGCTCGAGCGCCTGATGAACCCGCCCAAGGTCTCCACCGAGGTGCTCATCGAACGCGCCCGCACCGCTCTCGACGCCGGCCGGCCCGACGTCGCGGAGGCCACCGCCGGCGAGCTGCTCCGGGCCGACCCGTGGGAGTGGCGGGCCGTCTGGATCCAGGGGCTGGCTGCTCTCGACCGCGGCGACAGCCGGGCCGCGCAGGCCGCCTTCAACGCGGTCTACGGACAGGTGCCCGGTGAGCTCGCCCCCAAGCTGGCGCTCGCCCAGGCCTGCGAGCAGGCCGGTGACGACGCCGTCGCCGAGAACCTCTACATCGCCTGCGCCCGCACCGACGCCACCTACGTGCCCATGGCCGCCTTCGGTCTGGCCCGCATCCGAGCCGCGCGCTCGGATCTCGACGGCGCTGTTGCGGCATACCGGATGGTGCCGGTGCAGTCGAGCGCCTACCGCACCGCCCGCGCCGGGCTCGCGGAGCTGCTCGCGAAGGCCAACCGCGGCCTGCCGGATCTGGCCGAGGCGCTGCGCACCCTCGACGACACGTCGCTGTCGGCGCGGCGTCGTGCCGAGCTCACGACCCTGATCTACCGTGAGGCGCTCGTGACGGTGGAGAAGAGCGGCAACAAGGCCGACGTCCGCCTCGGCGAGCACAAGGGCACGCCGAACGGCCTTCGACTCGGCCTCGAGGAGGCCCTGCGCGAGCTGGCCAAGCGCACCCCCGACCTGTCCGAGCGCGTCCCCCTCGTCGACGAGGCCAACGCCATCCGACCCTGGAGCCTCTGGTGACCGACACCCCCCTGACCGGAGCGTCCGACGCCGCCCCGGACTCCTCCACGCGCGACTGCCCGGTGTGCGGCGCCGCCAACTCCGCGGAGTCGAGCTTCTGCGAGGCCTGCGGCGCCGACCTCGTCGTGAGCCCGCGCGCGGCGACGGCGGCCCACGCTGGCGGCGCTGCGACGGGGGCGCTCGGGGCGCTCGCCCCGGCGGACAGCGCCTCGGACGACCTGCTGGTCGCCCCGGCCACGCCGCAGACGGCGCCCGCCGGCGAGGAGTCACCGCTCGACGTCGGCTGGACCGGGCCGGTGCCGTCGTCGTCGGTCGCCCCCCCGGCCGACGACGAGCTGACCTGCCGGGCCTGCGGCCAGGGACGCATCGTCGACGGCTACTGCGACCACTGCGGCACCCCGCCGGCCGACCCCCGCGACCACTACGTCGAGTCGCCGGCGTCCTGGGTCGGTGGAGTCTGCGACATCGGCAAGCGTCATGCGCGCAACGAGGACGCGATGTCGCTGAGCGCCGCCGAGCCTCCCGGGTCCCGCGCCGTGCTCGTCGTGTGCGACGGCGTCTCGATGGCGACCGACTCGCACATCGCCTCCCTCGCGGCGGCCAAGGCGGCGCGCGCCGTGCTCGACCAACCCTTCCCGAAGGGCGTCGGCACGCCGGACGCGTGGGCGGCCGGAGCCGGTCGCGCCCTCGACGCCGCCGTCACGCTCGCCAACAAGGCGGTGGTCGCGTCCGTCGTCGAGGCGGTGCCCAACCCGCCGTCGTGCACCTTCTCGGCCGCCGTCGTCGAGGACGACGTCATCGTCGCGGCCAACGTCGGTGACAGCCGGGTCTACTGGCTGCCCGACGCCGTCGCCGAGCCCGCGCGCCAGCTGGGCAGGGACGACTCGTACGCCGAGGAGCAGATGGCGGCCGGCATGCCACGGGCCGAGGCCGAGAACGGGCCGCATGCCCACTCCATCACCCGCTGGCTCGGCCGCGACGCCCCCGACGACCTCACCCCCCACCTCACGACGGTGACGGGCACGCCCGGCTGGCTCATGGTCTGCTCCGACGGGCTCTGGAACTACTGCTCCGAGGCCGAGGCGCTGCGCACCCTGCTGCACGACGCCGCCGCCCAGCTCGACGACGCCACGCCAACCGCGGTGGCCGAGGCCCTCGTCGACTTCGCCAACGAGCAGGGTGGACGCGACAACATCACGGTTGCCCTCGCCAGACTGGCTGGGCGAGGATCGAGCACGACGAGCGAGGCAGCCGCGTCCGCGGCGCCCGTGGAAGGGGACCCGAGCAATGGCTGACTTCACGGCAGAGGTGTTCCAGAACGAGTTCCTCCCCGACGGGGGCACCGACGTGCACGCGATCGTCCGCGTGACCTCGACGGGTGCCTCCGCCGCCACGGGTGGCACGTCGGGCCTGACCGACCCCGGGTCGGCGGCCGAGGTGATCCTCATCGACACGTCGGGGTCGATGGGCCGCCGCGGCGTGCAGGCAGCCGGCGAGGCCGCCAAGGCAGCGCTGTCGGAGATCGTCGACGGCACGCTCTTCTCCATCGTGTCGGGCAACGGCACCGCACAGATCGTCTACCCCTACAGCCACCAGGGCGCGCTCGTGCCCATGTCGACGCACACCCGGGGCGAGGCGTACCGCGCCATCGAGGGCCTGCGCGCCAACGGCGGCACGGCCATGGGCACGTGGCTCACACTCGCGCGACAGATCTTCGAGACCGTTCCCCACGTCACCAAGCGCCACGCGATCCTGCTCACCGACGGCGTCAACGAGGGCGAGACGCCCCAGTCGCTGCAGGCCGCGGTCCAGAGCTGCCTCGGCGCCTTCCAGTGCGACTGCCGCGGCGTCGGCGACCAGTGGCGCGTCGACGAGGTGCGCGGGATCGCCTCCGCACTGCTCGGCACCGTCGACCTCATCCCCGCGCCCGAGGAGATGGCGGCCGAGTTCCAGGCGATGATGCGTGCCTCGATGTCGCGCGGCGTCGCCAACTCCGAGCTGCGCGTGTGGGTGCCCCAGGGCGCCGAGCTGCTCTTCGTCAAGCAGGTGTCGCCGACCCTCGAGGACCTCACTCCGCGCCGCACGGTCGTCAACCCACTCACCGGCGCCTACCCGACCGGCGCGTGGTCCGACGAGAGCCGTGACTACCACGTTGCCGTACGCCTCCCCGCCCGCACGCTGGGTCAGGAGCAGCTCGCCGCCCGCGTGCAGTTCTCCCTCGGCGGTGACCCCGTCGCCCAGGCGCTCGTCAAGGCCAAGTGGAGCAACGACGACTCGCTGACCACCCGGATCGACCCCGCCGTCGCCGCCTACACCGGGCAGGCCGAGCTCGCGACGGTCATCCGGGAGGGCTTGGCCGCCAAGGCCGCCGGTCAGGACGACGTCGCCACTTCGAAGCTCGGCCGCGCCGTCCAGCTCGCCGACGCCACCGGCAACGACGAGATGACCACGCGACTGAAAAAGGTCGTCGAGATCGACGACCCCGACACCGGCACCGTTCGCCTCAAGAAGGGCGCCTCCAAGATCGACGAGATGTCCCTCGACACCGCGTCGACGAAGACGAGCCGGGTACGCCGGTGAGCGCGGTCTGCCCCAACGGGCACACGTCCGAGGCCGAGGACTACTGCGACACCTGCGGCTCCCCGATCGACGCGAGCGCCCAACCTGCTGCTGCCAGCCCCCCGGCGGCCGGTGAGCCCGCGAGAGCGGGCGCGCCTGCCTCGTCCGGGTCCTCGCTCGACCTGGGTCTACCCGGCCCCGGCGCTGCCGGTGACGCAGGGGTCGGCAGCGCGAGCGGGACGGCGCCGGCACCCGCCGCACCCGCCGCACCCGCGGCGCCAACCGGGCTCGAGTGCCCCAACTGCCAGACCGAGAACCCCGACGGCGCGCTCTTCTGCGAGGCGTGCGGCTACGACTTCACCACCGGTGCCATGCCGCGCGACCCGGCCGCAGGCCCCGGTGACCTCGGGGACACCGAGCCCGACGGCGAAGCCGTCCGGGTCGCCGGCGCGCCCGGGCTCGGCCAGTCCCCGACCGCCCAGCCCCCGGCAGCTCCCGAGCCCGAGTCGTTCGAGTGGCTGGCGGAGGTCTGGGTCGACCCGGACTGGTACCAGACCCAGGAGGCCGAGGACCCCTGCCCGTCCCCCGGGCTGCCCACGATCATGCCGCTGCGACACCGCAGCGTGCTCCTCGGCCGGGTGTCGACGAGCAAGAAGACTCGTCCCGAGATCGACCTCTCGTCCGACCCGGGGGTCAGCCGCCGTCACGCCCAGCTGACGACCGACGGGTCCCGCTGGTTCGTCGAGGACCTCGGCAGCTCCAACGGCACGTTCGTGGGCCCCGCGGCCGGTCCGTTGCCCGAGCGCTCCATCGCAGTCGGCCCGAAGACGGAGCTCGGCGATGACGACCGGCTCTACGTCGGGGCGTGGACGCGCGTCGTCGTGCGCCGTGCGACCCCCGACGAGGTCGAGGCCTACGCCTGACGCACGGGAGTGACTGCTCCACCTGCCTGTCGGTGGAGCCGCACACGGCATACGGTGTGGACTGTGAGCGACCCGGCCCTCCACTGCCACGCCGACGTCCGACACGTCATCCTGGGCGCGAGCGCGTCTGGAGCGTCGACCGTCTCGAGGATCGGCTGAATGCCGGACCTCACGATCGGGCAGGTCGCCGAGCGCACGGGGACGGCGACCTCGGCGCTGCGCTACTGGGAGGAGCTCGGCCTCATCAGCTCGGTGCGCACGTCCGGCAACCAGCGCCGCTACGAGCGGGCGACCATCCGCAGGGTGTCCTTCATCCGCGCCGCGCAACGGGTCGGCCTGTCGCTCGACGAGATCGGCGCCGCCCTCTCGACGCTCCCCGAGGGCCGCACCCCGACGGCCACCGACTGGGCCCGCCTGTCACGGGCCTGGCGTAGCCGGCTGGACCAGCAGATCCGCCGCATCGAGAAGCTGCGCGACCAGCTGGACTCCTGCATCGGCTGCGGCTGCCTCAGCCTGCGCACCTGCGCCCTCAACAACCCCTCGGACGTGCTCTCCGAGCGCGGGCCCGGAGCCGTGCTGCTCGAGCCGTGACCGCGCCGTTGCCGGCCCTTTCCCGACCGGCGCCCACCACTCGGTCCGGTCAGTCCGGCGCCCCACCCTCAGCGGGCACGGCGTTGTCGGGCGCGGGGACCCCGGGGCCACCGACGGGGCCCGGTGCGCCGGCGCCGACCGCCGCCAGCTCGGGTATGCCGGCTGCCTCCTCGGGAGCGCCCGCCGAGTCGTCGAGGTCGGCCGCGGCACCCGCGAACTGGGCGGCATACAACGTCGCGTAGGCGCCGCCGGTCGCGAGCAGCTCGGCGTGAGTACCCTTCTCGACGATGCGGCCGTCGTCCATGACGAGGATCAGGTCGGCGTCGCGGATCGTCGAGAGACGGTGCGCGATGACGAAGCTCGTGCGGTCCGAGCGCAACGCCGCCATGGCCTGCTGCACGAGCAGCTCGGTGCGGGTGTCGACCGAGCTCGTGGCCTCGTCGAGGATGAGCAGCGCCGGGTCGGAGAGGAACGCACGGGCGATCGTGACCAGCTGCTTCTCGCCGGCCGAGATGTTGGACGCCTCGTCGTCGAGCACCGTGTCGTAGCCGTCGGGCAGCGAGTGCACGAAGCGGTCGACGTAGGTGGCCCGCGCGGCTGCCAGGACCTCCTCGCCGCTGGCACCGGGACGGCCGTACGCGATGTTGTCGCGGATCGTGCCGCCGAAGAGCCAGGTGTCCTGCAGCACCATGCCGATGCGGGCACGCAGGTCGTGACGGGTCAGGTCGCGGATGTCGACGCCGTCGAGGGTGATGCGTCCCCCGTCGAGCTCGTAGAACCGCATGATCAGGTTGACGAGGGTCGTCTTGCCGGCACCGGTGGGGCCGACGATCGCGACCGTCTGGCCGGGACGGACCGACAGGTCGAGGTCCTCGATGAGCGGCTTCTCGGGGGTGTACGCGAACGAGACGCCCTCGAAGGCGACGGCGCCGTGTGGGTCGTCGATCCGCACGGGGACGACGGCGTCGGCCTCCTGCTCGTCGGCGTCGAGCACCTCGAACACCCGCTCGGCAGAGGCGACTCCGGACTGGAGCACGTTGGCCATCGACGCCACCTGCGTCAGCGGCTGGGTGAACTGGCGGGAGTACTGGATGAACGCCTGGACGTCGCCGAGGCTCATCGTGCCCGACGCCACGCGCAGCCCGCCGACGACGGCGATCGCGACGTAGTTGAGGTTCCCGACGAACATCATGACCGGCATGATGATGCCGCTGATGAACTGGGCACCGAAGGAAGCCTCGAAGAGCTCGTCGTTCTTCTGCTTGAAGTTGGCCTCGGTCTCCTTCTGGCGGCCGTAGACCTTGACGAGCCCGTGACCGGTGAAGGTCTCCTCGACGATGCCGTTCAGCTCGCCGGTGTTGCGCCACTGCTGGATGAAGAGCTTCTGCGAGCGCTTGGCGATCAGGCTCGTCACGACGATCGAGATCGGGATGGAGACGAGCGCGATGAGCGCGAGCACCCACGAGATCCAGAACATGATGCTGAGCACGGCGACGACGGTGAGCAGCGAGGTGAGCAGCTGCGACATGGTCTGCTGGAGCGACTGGCTGACGTTGTCGATGTCGTTGGTCACTCGGCTCAGCAGCTCACCGCGCGGCTGGTTGTCGAAGTAGGGCAGCGGCAGGCGGTTGAGCTTGGCCTCCACCTCCTGGCGCAGGTCGTACATCGTCTGCTGGAGCACCCCCTGCAGGACCCAGCCCTGGACCCACATGAGCAGCGACGCCACGACGAAGAGCGAGACGACGAGCATCAGCACGCGGCTGAGGGCCTCGAAGTCGATGCCCTGCCCGGGGATGAAGGCGACGTTGCTCAGCAGGTCGGCATACGTCGTCTGGCCATTGGCTCGCAGCGTGTCGATGACCTGCTGCTTCGTGGTGCCGGGCGGGGCCTTGACCGTGCTGCCGATGACGCCGGCGAAGATGATGTCGGTGGCGCGGCCGAGGACCTTCGGGCCGATCGAGCTGAGCGTGACGCTCACGACCGCCAGCACGATCACGAGGACGACCTTGACGCGGTGCGGGCCCAGGCGGCCGAGCAGGCGCTTGGCCGAGGGCCCGAAGTTCAGCGACTTCTCGGCCGGCACGCCCATCTGCATGTGGGGCGGTCCCCCGCGCCGGGCAGGTCCGCGGCGGCTCTCTGCGGCCTTCTCCTCGGCCGTCTTGACTCCTTCGGCCATCAGGCCGCCTCCTCCGCGCTGCGCTGGGACTGGACGATCTCCTGGTAGGTCTGACAGGAGTCGAGAAGCTCGTCGTGCGTGCCCTGGCCGACGATGCGTCCGTCGTCGAGCACGAGGATGCTGTCGGCGTCGACGATCGTCGAGACGCGCTGGGCCACGATGACGACGGTGCTGTGGGCCGTGGCCGGTCGCAGGGCCCGGCGCAGGCGTGCGTCGGTCGACAGGTCGAGGGCCGAGAACGAGTCGTCGAACAGGTAGATGTCGGGTCGCTTGACGACGGCTCGGGCGATGGCGAGGCGCTGGCGCTGCCCGCCCGAGACGTTCGTGCCGCCCTGCGCGATGGCCGAGTCGAGCCCGCCCATCGCCCGGACGAAGTCCTCCCCCTGCGCGATGCGCAGGGCGTCCCACAGCTCCTCGTCGGTCGCGTCCGGGTTGCCGTAGCGCAGGTTGCTGGCGACCGTGCCGCTGAAGAGGTACGGCTTCTGCGGGACGAGCCCGATCTTGCTCCAGAGGTCGTCGAGCTCGAGGTCGCGCACGTCGACCCCGCCGACGCGGACCTTGCCGGCAGAGGCGTCGAAGAGGCGTGGCACGAGCCCGAGGAGGGTCGTCTTGCCGGCGCCCGTCGACCCGATGATCGCGGTCGTGCGCCCGGGGTCGGCGCGGAAGGTGACGTCGTGCAGCACCGCTGCCTCGGCCCCGGGGTAGTGGAAGTCGACGCCCGCGAACTCGAGCCCCGACGCGCCCGACGGCATCCTCAGGGGCTGCACCGACTCCACGACGGACGAGTCGGTGTCGAGCACGTCCTGGATGCGGCCGGCCGAGACGGCGGCCCGCGGGATCATCGTCGCCATGAAGGTCGCCATCATGACGGCCATGAGGATCTGGACGAGGTAGGACAGGAACGCCGTCAGCTGGCCGATCTGCAGGTCACCCGACTCGATGCGGTGGGCGCCGAACCACATGACGGCCGCGGTCGAGAGGTTGAAGATCAGCATGACGATCGGGAAGACGAGCGCCATGAGCCGCCCGACCCGCAGGCCGGCGTTGGTCAGCAGCCCGTTGGCCTCGGCGAAGCGGGCCTCCTCGTGCTCCTCGCGGACGAAGGCGCGCACGACGCGGATGCCGGTGATCTGCTCCCGCATGACGCGGTTGACCCCGTCGAGCGAGGTCTGCATGCGACCGAACCACGGCACCATCCGGGAGATGACGAGGCCGACGACGAGGCCGAGGAGCGGCACCGCCACGGCGACGAGCCAGGACAGGCCGCTGTCCTCGCGCAGCGCCATGATGATGCCGCCGACCATCATGATCGGCGTCGTCACGAGCAGGGTGAAGGCCATGAAGACGACCATCTGCACCTGCGTCACGTCGTTGGTGTTGCGCGAGATGAGCGTCGGGGCGCCGAAGCGGGTCACCTCCTGCGCCGAGAAGCCGACCACCCTGCCGAAGAAGCCGCCGCGCACGTCTCGGCCCATCCCCATGGCGACGCGCGCCGCGAGGAAGGTGGCGGCGACGGATGCGGTGATCTGAACGACGCTGACGGCCAGCATGATGCCGCCGTGGCTGACGATGTACGCGGTGTCGCCCTTGGCCACACCGTCGTCGATGATCTGCCCGTTGAGGGTTGGCAGGTAGAGCGAGGCCATCGTGCTCACCAGCTGGGCCAGCGTGATGAGCACGATCTGTCCCGAGTAGGGGCGCAGGTGACTGCGCAGCAGTCGGATCAGCATGTGGGTGCCTTTCGGTCGCTGGTGGAGCCGGTGGAGCAGGTGTCGCTGGGGAACGCTAGGGACTCACGTGGGGTCAGGGTCAACCGGTTTGTCACGGCGCGCCCCCGTCGACGTCGCGCCGGACGAGACCGAAGAGGACCGTGTCGACGATCTCCTCGGGGGTCAGCACCTGCCCGTCGGCGATGCCGGGATGGCTGCCGGAGAAGGTGAGCAGCCGGATGCGGTGCACGACATCCGTGCCGGGCACGACGAGGCTGTCCTCGTCGCGGATGAGCAGCCGGTGGATCGTCTCGAGCAGGGGCTGGTGCGCGGCGACGTGCTCCTGCTCGTCGGCGTGGCCGCGCAGGTGCCGACCCGCGTCGTAGCAGGCCTGGTGCGGCCCGCGGTTGGGCGGCTCACTGAGGCCGAGGGCACCCATCAGGCCGAAGACCTCGGTGAAGCGCTGCTGCATGATGCGGGTGAAGTCGACGAGCCGGTCGCGCAGCGACGCCTCGGGGTCGATGGCGGCGATGCGGCGGCGCACCGGCGCGGGGCAGAAGGCCGCCTGGACGGCTTCCTTCTCGAGGACCTCCTTCGTCGGGAAGACCCGGAAGATCGTGCCCTCGGCGACGCCGGCCTCCTGGGCGATCTCGCTCGTGGTGGGCTTGCGGCCCTCGCGGTGCGCAAGCCGGACGAACACCTCGATGAGCGCGTCCCGCCGGGCGTCGGGGTCCATGGGGGCTGCTCGCCGCTGCCCCGTCCGCTGTCCCTCCACTCGCGTCGACACGCCTTCCATCATGAATGAGTGAGCACTCACTCACAAGGGGTTCATCGAAGTTTCCCTCGGGATTCGAGCGGGCTCACCTCGTTCGCGCGGCAGGTGGTCCGTTGCGCCGCACCTCGCTCTTCGCAGAAACGCTCGCGCCGGGGCCCACTCGCTGGCGGAGCTCTGCCTTGATCGTCTCGATCGTCTCCCTCGTCTCCATCGTCGCGGTCGACGGGCTCGAGGAGCGGAGGGCGGCACCGGTGCCCCGCGCGAGGCCGTCCGCCTGCGTCTGCACCCACGCCCGGAGGAAGGTGAGGTCGTCGCCGGTGAGGCGAGCCCCCTTCGGATCGACGACGACGAACTGGTAGGCAGCGGCCGACGCCCTGCACGAGTCGCACCCCGCGTTGACGGCGAGCGACCGGTTGTTGGCGACCACGGCACCGGCCCGACGCAGCATGACCACCTGGACGGAGACGGCCACCGAGCTGCACCGGGCGCAGGCCGACGACGACGCCGTGGCGAGGTTGTCGACGGTGACGCGGTCGCCGTGGTTCACGTAGACGACTCCCAGGGCCGTGGCCCGCGACGAGCAGCCGGCACACGTGGCGTCGGAGGCGGCCACGACGTTCGAGTCGACCCGGCGTCCGCCCAGCCTCGCGGCGTCGAACGCGTCGTCCGCAACGGTGCGGTCTGCCTTCGAGGCGATGGCGAGCGCCGTCACGTCGAGCTGCCCGTGCTCGCGCGCCGCGTCCGCGGCCGTCCAGCCGGTGCTGGCGAGGAGGGCGAGGGCCGCCACCAGGGCGGTCGCGCGTGCCCGCCGCCTCATGAGACCGCTCCGTCCGGGGCGAACCCATCGGCGACGGCGGCCGTCACCTCGACGAGGGCTGCCCTCGTGTCAGGCTTGAGGGCCGACAGGCTCGTCTCGGACCCGAGCTCGAGCGCTGGGTCCCACGGGACGAGGACGACCCTGCGGCAGCGTCGTTCGAAGTGCTCGACGATGGGGGCGATCGGAGCGCCGACTCCCCTGCGCACGGCATTGATGACGACGACGGCCTGTCTCACGAGCTCGCCGTCCTGGTGCTCATCGAGCCAGTCGAGCGTCAGGGCCGCTGCACGGCCGCCGTCGACCCCGGCGCGCAGGACGAGGACCAGCTGGTCCGCCTCGGCGAGCAGTCCCTGGTTCGCACTGTCGAGGATGCCGGTGCCGGTGTCGAGGACGATGAGGTTGTAGAAGCGATCGAGCAAGCCGATGAGCGAGTGGTAGTCGTCCCGACCGAGGGCCATCCCGATCCTCGGGTCGTCGTCGGAGGCGATCACCTCGAGCCGGGACTCGATGGCTTGGGAGGTGTAGGTGCGCAGCTGGGAGTAGGTCTCGATGCGAGCCAGGTCGTCGAGCACATCGGTGATCGTCTGGGCGTTGGGGTGCGCGACGCGGTGAGCCAGGTTGCCGGCATCAGGGTTGGCGTCGACGGCCACGACCCGGTCGCCACGCAGCGACGCAAAGGTGCTGCCGATGGCCAGGCTCATCGTCGTCTTGCCCACACCGCCCTTGCGGCTCATCACGACGATGCGACGTGAGCCCGTGATGGGAGTGCGTAGCCGATCCTCCAGCTCGAGCCGACGGCGCTCCTGCGGCCCCGGCCCCAGGTTGATCGCCTGACCCGAGGCACTGAACACGGCGCGCCGCCAGCCCCTGTGCGGCACGGGTGCCACCCGGCGCAGCATGAGGTCGTCGCTGAAGCACGCAGCCGTCAGCCCGTCGCCGGACGCGCCCTGCGCAGTGGGGTGCTGGGCCGGCTCGACCGGTGCAACCGGTGCGACCGGCGCGACCGGTGCAAGGCGCTCTACCGGCGCGGCGGCGATGGTGTGAGGGGGTGAGCCGGCTTGTCCGGCCGGGATGGCGGGGGCGGCGAGAGTCGGCGCAGCCTCCGCCCAGGTGTCACTGGCCATGGGGTCCTCCTGGTCTGATCGGATCTCCGAAGGGGTGGAACGATGGCGCCAGCTGGTGTGCAGCAGGCGCCAGATGGCTCGGGTGAGGCGTTGGATGAGGACCGCGAGGCCCAGCAACGGGACGGCGAGCAGCAGCAAGGAGATGACTGACAAGGCCATCACCGTGACGTCACCGACGCTGCGAGCCGACTCGAACTGGCGAGCCTGCACTTCCATGGCTGCCACGTTGGTGCTCAGGATGAAGGGGAGGTTCCACAGCAGCCACGCCATCCCCGCGACCAAGGTGGGGACCACGAAACACACCCACGCGATGACGACCCGTCTCGCTGCAGGGCGCAGCTCGACCACGCGTGGATCGGTGGCCACTCCGGGCCGAAGGCTGCGCAGGACCGGCCCCACACGGGCGAAGAGATCAGGCACGCCTGCGAGGTCGGCGAGCACGTAGTAGCCGTCCAGGCGCACGGCGGGGACCAGCTGCTGCGCCATCTCGATGTGCATCATCAGCACGGCGATGAGCAGGATGCTCGATCCGGTCGCCAGATAGCCTGCGGACAGTGCGATGAGGCACAGGACGTTGAAGTACAGCCCACCGAGGTCCGTGCGCAACCGCCCGGAACGGCTGAGGCGGTAGGAGTCGGTCACGTCGGTGTAGAAGGCGGGAAAGAGCAGGTAGACGCCGAAGCCGATGGCCCCGGGGCGACCGCCGCCGTAGGCACACGCGGCGGCGTGTCCCGTCTCGTGCACGAGCGCTCCGGCCGTCAGCAGCACGTAGAGACCGAGCATCAGCGTGGGTGTCATGAGCAGGTCGGTGACGGCGGTTCCCAGGTCAGCGGCACGCAGGAGCCGGACGTCGAGCGCCACGACAGCCACGAGGGCGAGGACGACGACGGGCGGCCAGAAGAGCGGCGCGAGCACCCTGGCGAGCGCCGGCACCCAGGGCGCCGGGATGATGGACCCGCGCAACGACAGCGAGAGCAGGGGGCGTGCCGTCGGCAGTCCAGCCTCGCTCGCGCCACCCTGCTCGTCGGCCGCTGGCTCGCCGGGAGCTGGTTCGTCGAGGTCCCGGGTGACGAGGCCGAGCGGGAGCAAGCGTGTGGACAACAGGTGCTCGAGACCCTCGACGTCGAGGGTTCGGCCGTAGTCGTCGCTGACCGAACGGGCGATGTGCTCGGGCAACCGGTCCGCGCGCACGTGGCTGAGCACGAGATGCAGCAGCTCGGACAGCTGGAGCACCTGACCGTCGCTGCGGCGGACCAGGTGGGTCGACCCGCGCAGGCCGGAGCCCTGCACCGGCCCCAGCTGGTCCAACCCGTCGGCGATCCGCCACTTCGGTGGTCCCTGCCCGGCGGCCGGGGCGGCCTCCGGGCCGTTCGCAGCGATCTGGGTGGCCTGCATACACGTCCCTCCGTTCCGGTCTGCTGCGACAGGGCGGGCGCAGCCGCGGCCGCGCCCGCCCCTTTAGCCGGTGGCCTACCTCAGGACAGCCAGGTATTGCCCCGCCACTGCACTCGCCGTCGCGTTGCTCGAGGCAGCGTTGATGGCGAAGGCGAGGTTGACTCCGACGACTGTCGTTACGTTGACGCAGGCGAAGTAGCACAGCGTGTCGCGGCACGGAAGGAGAGCGATGCCCTGGGCATCGAGCTCCCTCTGGTCGAGAGGCGTTCTCTCCTGCATGCGGACCCTCTCCCTCTGGTTGCAGCTCGCATCCGGGTCCGGGTACGGCTCCCGAGGGCTCGGGAGCCGCATCCGGCAGCGGTCAGCCCTGGCTGACGGAGATGGTCTGAACGGCTGCGCTGTTGGCCTGCGACAGCAGAGATCCGACGTTCAGGGCCATCGATGTGTTGGAGGCATAGATGCTCGACCAGTTGTGGAGGTGGAGCGTCTCCTTCGACGGGAGCAGCGCCACCATCTCGGTGTCGAGCTCGGCGAGCGTGAGCTTCGTGTCCATGGGTTTCACCTCCTTTCCCGGTAGACGCGATGCGTGCCAGTTGAGCGGAAGCTGCGTGACCGAGGCGTGACCCCCGCGTGACCGCCGCGTGACTCCGGCGTGACCGCGACGGCTCGATCGCCTGCTGCGTTTTTCGCGAACGCGGTTGTCGCACTTATGAGTACAAGATTCTTGTTCGGGGGAATACTGGTCTTTCGGAAGAACAAGACCAACCGGCCTGAGTGACGGCGCCACGGTTGACTGCGTGGCAGATGGCTGGGTAGTTCGATCGGTGGGGGATCGATGAACACCAAGGCTCACGCATGTCGGCTTCGCCTCTTGGGATTCTGGAGCCTGGACGTCGGCTCGCAGCGGGTCCACATCGGTTCCCGGGAGCAGCGTGTCCTGGCGCTGGTGGCCCTGCGCGGGCCGCAGATGCGGGGGTCGTTCGCCGGCACGCTCTGGCCCGACAGCACGGAGGCTCGTGCACGAGCCAACCTCCGCACCTCGCTCAAGCGGCTTCGCGCCATCCACGAGGGGCTCGTCTCGACGGAGAGCGCCGCCTTGGTCTTCGGGTGGCCGGTGAGCGTCGACGTCTGGGAGCTGTGTGACTGCATGGAACGCGTGGAGCGGTTGCATCGGGCGGATGAGCTCGACCTCCCGAACGCGCTCGCCACGCTCGACGGCCCCGCGCTCCTGCCCGGCTGGTTCGACGACTGGGTCCTCGAGGAGCGTGAGCGCTTGCACCACCGCAGGATCCGCGCCCTCGAGCGCATCGCCGCCCACCTGCTCGACGAGGGGGATCCGACGTCGGCCGCCACCTTCGCCGAAGCGGCACTCTCGCACGAGCCGCTCCTGGAGAGCGCCGCGTCGCTCGTGATCAGGGCGCATCTCGTCGCCTGCAACCACTCGGCCGCGGTGCAGGTCTACCGACAGTTCCGCGAGGATCTCGGCACCGAGCTCGGCATCCCACCCTCGCGGGCCCTCACGGAGATCGTGCGCGGTGCCACCGGGCCGGGCGCCACCCGCTCCTTCTGAGCACTGGGTTCGGCGCCGGTCATCGGCCGTGCCGCGTCGCGCTCAGACGAGCAGGCCGTCGGCCACGAGGTCGCGGACCTGCGGGACCAGCTCGGCGCGTACGTCGTCGGGGTCGAGGCCCATGACCGTCGCGATCGCGTCGAAAGCAGCGCGCGCCGTCAGCTCCCCGTCGGCCACCCCGAGGTATGCCGCCAGCAGCGTCCCGGCGCGCACGACTCGTCCCAGCCCGCCGCCCTGTCGCACGAGGATGACGCTCGGGTCCTCGGCCCCCGGGCGGCCGTGTCGCTCCTCGGTGACGTCGGCGGCGCACGACCACGCGACGTCGAGCACGTCGTCGTCGGAGTGCTCGGCGAGCCAGTTCCGTGCGCGCAGGCCGGCATCGATGGTCGGGCCCATCGGCGCCGCCACGGGCCCGTGCGCCTCGTCGAGAGAGCGCCACGTCGCGCGGTCTCCGACCGGCCGCTGCAGGGTCACGACCCCGAAGCCGACCCGTTCGACGTCACGGGAGGCGAAGTCGCGCAGCCACGCCGCATACAGCTGGGAGTGGGCCTCGCTGCCGGGCTGCGCCCCGCCGTCGCGCGCCCACAGCTCGGCGTACTGGGCCGGGTCCTGCGACTCGCGCTGCACGACCCAGGCGTCGAGGGCCACCCCGTCGCGTGCCTGCTCGTCGAGCCACTCGGTCCACACCTCGCGCCAGGTGCGGCCGGCCGGCACCTCCCAGTTGCCGAGGAACTGGGCGATGCCGCCGGACTCGAGGACCGTGCCGACCTGGCGCACGAGAGAGCTGACGAGGGTGTCGCCGGCGCGGCCTCCGTCGCGGTACTCGTAGAGCGGCAGGCCGTCGTCGCGCGGCGTGATGACGAAGGGCGGGTTGCTGACGACCAGCGAGAAGCGCTGTCCCGCAACGGGGCTCAGCAGGTCTCCGGCCAGCAGCTGCAGGGGCGGCACGGCGCCGGGGCCGTCGGAGTCGGCGAGCGCGACGTTGAACGCGGCGTACGCCAGCGCCCGCCGCGAGATGTCGGTGGCGACGATTGAGCGCGCATGGCCGGTGAGGTGCAGGGCCTGCACGCCGCAGCCGGTGCCGAGGTCGAGCGCGCGGTCGACGGGCCGGCGCACCGTCCACGACGCGAGGGTCGTGGAGGCGCCGCCGATGCCGAGCACGTGGTCAGGCCGCAGCGGACCGCCGACGACCAGCTCGGACAGGTCCGAGGCCACCCACCAGTCGTGGGTGTCGTCGCCGTATGGGCGCAGGTCGCACGTCGCGACGACGTCGCGGTCCGGCGCGGCCGACCGCGCGGTGGCGAACCCGGCGCGACCCTCCTCGAGGCGCACGAGCCCGAGCGCCACCGCTCCCTGGACGCCCAGCGTCGGAAGGGCGGCAGCGAGCGCCGAGGCGCGCACCGGCCGGCCGAGGGTGAAGAGGCGCACGAGGGTGCCGCAGGCGTCGGTCAGCGATCCGGTGGCCGACGCCTCGGCCGACTCCCCTGCCGACTCCGTGGCGAGCAGCGCAGGGAGCGGCTGCTCCCGGTGCAGTGCCGCGGACGCGACGGGGCCGAGCCGCTCGTCGACGCCGTGGACGGTGAAGCCGGCAGCGGTGAGGTCGGCGCGCAGGAGCGCGACGAGCCGCTCGTCGACGACGGGCGTGTCGCTCAGGACGGCTCGCTCGCGCCGCTGGTGGCGTCGGCAGCCGCGAGGGCCGCCTCGAGGGTCGGATGGATCTCGAAGACCTTGTCGAGGCCGGTGATCGAGAAGACCTTGAGCACGCGGTCGTCGGTGCCCACGAGCCGCAGCGAGCCGCCGCGGGTGCGGGTGAGCTTGAGCCGACCGACGAGGACCCCGAGGCCCGTGGAGTCGAGGAAGGTGACGTCGCTCAGGTCGACGACGAGCTGCGTGCGACCGCTCTGGATCTGCTCGTCGAGCTTCTCGCGCACGAGCGGCGCGGTGTACACGTCGATCTCGCCGCCGAGGTGCACCACGGTCTGGTCGCCATGGTCGGCTCGGGTGATCGAGAGATCCACCTGTGCCCCTTCCTGTGCCCACACTTGAGGTTGCCGGTCGTGGGGTCGCATCGCAGGGGCTTGGTCCGGTGTCGACCGAACGAAGGCCGAGCCCGTGTCCCACGCCTGTTTGACTGCGCGGTAACGTGCCCCGCACGTCGGTAACCGTACCCTGACGGCATACGGTTGCTCCACATGAACGGGGAGCCAGCGCCCACGCGTACCGTGCCGGGAGCACCCGGACGCGGCTCGGCGTCCACCGTGCGCACCAGCCCCGAGGAGCTGCTCAGCACCCTCGTCGGCGAGCACCCGGAACGGCTCGTCCACGTCCACGAGGCGCCCGCCCGGGCGGCCGTGCACGGCGAGTGGCCGGAGTGGGTGGATCCGACCCTGCTCGGCGCCCTGCTGGCGTCGGGCCTGCAGGCCCCGTGGTCGCACCAGGTGGAGGTCGCGCAGGCCGCGCACTCCGGCCGGCACGTCGTCGTCAGCACCGGGACGGCGTCGGGCAAGAGCCTCGGCTACCACCTGCCGATCCTCACCGACCTCATCGCGGGCGCGGCGGCCCCCAACGGCCGAGGCGCCACGGCGCTCTACCTCTCCCCCACCAAGGCGCTCGCGGCCGACCAGCTGAGCCGCATCGACCGGCTGGCGCTGCCCGGGGTGCGGCCCGCGACATACGACGGCGACACCCCCACGGACGAGCGGCGCTGGATCCGCGACCACGCCAACCTCGTGCTGACCAACCCGGACCTGCTGCACCACTCGCTGCTGCCGGGGCACGAGCGGTGGAGCTCGTTCCTGCGGGCGCTGCGCTACGTCGTCGTCGACGAGTGCCACGTCTACAAGGGCGTCTTCGGCGCCCACATGGCTGCGGTGCTGCGCCGCCTGCGCCGGGTCGCCGCGCGCTACCGCAGCGAGCCGGTCTTCGTCTTCGCGTCGGCCACCGTGGCCGACCCGGAGGAGCATGCCTCACGGCTGCTGGGTATGCCGGTCGCTCCGGTCACGCGGGATGGGTCGCCGCGCGCACCGATGACCTTCGCCCTCTGGGAGCCACCGCTGCTCGTCGACGAGACGGGCCAGCCGCAGCGCGTCAGCACGATCACCGAGACGGGTGAGCTGCTCGCCGGGTGCGTGCGCGAGCACGTGCAGACGGTGGCCTTCGCCCGCTCCCGAGCGGGCGTCGAGGTGGTGGCGCGGATCGCCAAGGAGCGGGTGCCCGTCACGGACGAGCACCGGGTGGCGGCCTACCGGGGCGGCTACCTGCCCGAGGAGCGCCGCGAGCTCGAGCGGTCGCTGCGCTCCAAGGAGCTGCTGGGGCTCGCCGCCACGAACGCGCTCGAGCTGGGCGTCGACGTCAGTGGGCTGGATGCCGTGTTGCTCGCCGGGTGGCCGGGCACCCTGTCCTCGCTGTGGCAGCAGGCCGGTCGTGCCGGGCGCTCCGGCGAGCGCTCGCTCGCCGTGCTCGTCGCCGCCGACGACCCGCTCGACACGTTCGTCGTGCACCACCCGGAGTCGATCTTCGGCCGGGGCATCGAGGCGACCGTCGTCGACCCGGACAACCCGCACGTGCTCGCCCCGCACCTCGCGGCCGCTGCGGCGGAGCTGCCGGTGACGGAGGCCGACCTCGCGATCTTCGGGCCGCAGACGCGGGTGCTGCTGGACGCCCTCGTTGCCCGCGGCATCCTCAAGAAGCGCCCGCGCGGCTGGTTCTGGGGGCGCGAGGACCGGCCCGCCGACCACCTGTCGCTGCGCGGGGCCGGTGAGCCGGTGCGGATCATCGAGACCCGCACCGGGCGCGTCGTCGGCACCGTCGACGACGCGGCCGCGCACTCGCAGGTGCACACGGGGGCGGTGCACCTGCACCAGGGGCAGACCTGGGTGGTGACCGAGCTCGACCTCGACGACCACGCCGCCTTCGCGGTGCGCGGCGACCCGGGCTGGACGACGCAGGCCCAGTCGGTGAGCGACTTCCAGATCGTGCACGAGACGGAGCACGAGGACTGGGGGCCGGTCCGGTGCTCCTTCGGGCACGTGACGGTGCGCCACCAGGTGACCTCCTTCCTGCGGCGGCTCCCGGGCGGGGAGGTGCTCGGCGAGCACCCGCTCGACCTGCCGCCGCGGTCGCTGGCCACCAAGGCCGTCTGGTGGACGATGCCCGTCGAGGAGCTCGCGGCCGTCGGGGTGGCGGAGGACGGCATACCCGGGGCCGCGCACGCCGCCGAGCACGCCGCGATCGGGATGCTGCCGCTCTTCGCGACGGCCGACCGGTGGGACATCGGCGGGGTGTCGACGGCGCTGCACCCGGACACCGGCCTGCCGACGATCCTGATCTACGACGGCCATCCCGGCGGGGCGGGCTTCGCCGAGCGGGGCTACCGGCGGATCCGGACGTGGCTCAGCGCGACGCGTCAGGCCATCGCAGCCTGCGAGTGTCCCAGCGGGTGCCCGTCGTGCATCCAGTCCCCGAAGTGCGGCAACGGCAACGAGCCCCTCGACAAGGCCGGCGCCGTGGCCCTGCTCGACCTCGTGCTGCGCGCGGCCGGGCCCGGATCCCTCTCGACGTCCTGACCCCGGCTGCCCTGCCCACCGGCCGACGCCCACACTTTGAGACATAATCCCGCGTTATTTGACCGGTAACGCCGCGCTATTCGAAACTCCCATGCAACGGATAGGGAAACCACCGATCCGGACGCGATCCCTCAGGAGCCCGACATGCGCCGCCCCTCCCTCGCCCTCGCCGCCATCGCCGTCACCGCGACCCTCGGCCCGACGGCGTGCGCCGGCGGAGGCGCCAGCGACACGGTCGCAGCCGCGGGCACGGCACCCGCTGGGGGCGCCGCGACCAGCACCATCAACCTCTTCGCGTATGCCGTCCCGAAGGTCGGCTTCGACGTCGTCATCCCGGCCTTCCAGAAGACCGCAGCCGGCAAGGGCGTCCAGTTCCAGCAGAGCTACGGCGCCTCCGGCGACCAGAGCCGCAAGGTCGCCGCCGGGGCCGGGGCCGACTTCGTCAACTTCTCCGTCGAGCCGGACGTGACGCGTCTGGTCGACGCAGGTCTCGTCGACCCCACCTGGAATGCCAACGAGCACAAGGGAGTTCCCTTCGGCTCCGTCGTGACCATCGTGGTCCGCAAGGGCAACCCGAAGGGCATCCAGGACTGGGACGACCTGCTCAAGCCCGGCATCCAGGTCGTCACCCCCAACCCGTTCTCCTCTGGCTCGGCCAAGTGGAACCTGCTCGCGCCGTATGCCGCCACGAGCAACGGCGGCGCCGACAAGGCCGCCGGCCTCGCCTACGTCTCCGCCCTCGTCAAGGAACACGTCAAGGTCCAGCCGAAGTCGGGGCGAGAGGCCACCGAGACGTTCCTGCAGGGCAGCGGCGACGTGCTGCTCAGCTACGAGAACGAGGCGCTCTTCATCGAGAAGAACGGCGACCCCGTCCAGCACGTGACGCCCCCGACGACCTTCAAGATCGAGAACCCCGCCGCGGTGCTCAAGGGCAGCAAGAACCTCGCCAAGGCAACGGCCTTCAACGACTTCCTCTACACCCCCGAGGCTCAGAAGCTGCTCGCCGAGGCAGGCTTCCGCCCGGTGGACCAGACGGTGGCTGCACACTACGCGTCGAAGTTCCCGAACCCCGCCAAGCTCTGGACGATCGCGGACCTCGGCGGCTGGAAGACCGTCGACAGCACGCTCTTCAAGAAGGACGTCGGGGACATCGCCAAGATCTACGACTCGGCGACGCAGTGACGGACGCGGTGACGGCTGAGACCGACCAGCAGCGCACGGGCCTGCATCCGGAGACGGACGCAGCGCCCCTGCCGGCGCGTCCGGACGCGACCGGGCCGGACGGCATACGTCCACTCGAGGGCACACCTTCGCCGGTTCCTGCGGAGCGGCACTCGCGGTACCGGGGAGGGCTGGCCCGGCCACTCGGCATCGGCGTGGTCACGCTCTGGCTCAGCGTCATCGTTCTGCTGCCGCTCGCCGCCCTGACCGTCGCGGCCTTCGACGACGGCCTGGCGGGCTTCTGGAAGGCGGTGACCGCGCCGACGGCCCTCGCCGCGCTCGGGGTCACCGTCCTCGTGTCGGCGCTCGTGGCCGTCGCCAACGCGGTGCTCGGCACCCTCGTCGCCTGGGTGCTCGTGCGCGACGAGTTCCCGGGCAAGCGCGTCGTCAACGCCCTCATCGACCTGCCGTTCGCGCTGCCGACGATCGTGGCGAGCATCGTGCTGCTCGCGCTCTACGGGCCGAACAGCCCCATCGGGATCGAGCTCAACGCCACCAAGTGGGGTCTGGTCGTGGCGCTGCTCTTCGTCACGCTGCCGTTCGTCGTGCGGTCGGTGCAGCCGGTGCTCATCGAGGCCGACCGCGAGGTGGAGGAGGCTGCCGCCTCGCTCGGCGCCTCGGGCTGGACGACCTTCCGCCGCATCGTGCTGCCGACCCTCGCGCCGGCGATCCTCGGCGGCACCGGGCTCGCCTTTGCGCGCGCGATCGGCGAGTACGGCTCGGTCGTGCTCATCGGTGGCAACATCCCCCGCGAGACGCAGGTGGCCTCGCAGTACATCCAGCAGCAGATCGAGATCGACCGGCCGCAGGCTGCCGCCGCCGTGTCGGTGGCGCTGCTGGCCATCGCGTTCGTCACGCTCTTCGTGCTCCGCGTCGTGTCGAGCCGGGCCCAGCGACGCGAGGAGCGTGACGCATGAGGGTCTCCCGCGCCACGCGACTGTCGCTGCGCGTCGTCGCGCTCGGCTACCTCTTCGTCCTGGTCGCCGTCCCCATCGGGGTGATCCTCTGGCGCACGTTCGAGCCGGGGCTCTCCGAGTTCGTCGCGTCGATCTCGACCCCGGCCGCCCGGTCAGCGCTCAACCTGTCGCTGCTTCTCGTGGCGATCACCGTGCCGGTCAACGTCGTCTTCGGCGTCGCGACAGCGCTCGCGCTGGTGCGGGGGCGCTTCCGCGGCCGAGGTCTCCTGCAGGCGGTGGTCGACCTGCCGTTCGCGGTGTCGCCGATCGTCGTCGGTGTCGCCCTGATCATGCTGTGGGGCGTCAACGGCTGGTTCGGCGGGCTGGACCGGGCCGGCGTCCAGGTGATCTTCGGCATCCCCGGCATGGTGCTGGCCACGATCTTCGTGACGCTTCCGTTCGTCGTGCGCGAGGTGGAGCCGGTGCTGCACGAGATCGGCCAGGACCAGGAGCAGGCCGCCGCCACGCTCGGGGCCGACCGTTGGCAGACGTTCTGGCGGATCACCCTGCCCGCCATCCGGTGGGGCCTGACGTACGGCGTCGTGCTCACCGTCGCCCGGGCGCTGGGCGAGTTCGGCGCGGTGATCATGGTCAGCTCCGGCTTCCCGGGGGTCTCGCAGACCCTGACGCTGCTCGTGCACTCGCGCTACATCGACGACCACAACACCTACGGGGCGTATGCCGCCGCCACTTTGCTCATGGGCATCGCGCTCGTCGTGCTGCTGCTCATGACCGTGCTCGACCGCAAGAGGAGCGACCGATGATCACCGTGACCAGCGCCCGGAAGGGCTACGGCTCCTTCACCGCCCTCGACGACGTCAGCCTGGACATCCCCAGCGGCTCGCTGACCGCGCTGCTCGGGCCGAGCGGGTCCGGCAAGTCGACGCTGCTGCGCTCGATCGCCGGGCTGGAGGGTCTCGACTCCGGCACGGTGACGATCGGCGGCCGCGACGTGACGAACGTGCCGCCGCAGCGGCGCGGCATCGGCTTCGTGTTCCAGCACTACGCCGCGTTCAAGCACCTGACCGTCCGCGACAACGTCGCCTTCGGGCTGACCATCCGCAAGCGTCCCAAGGCCGAGACCCGCCGCAAGGTCGACGAGCTGCTCGAGATCGTCGGCCTCGACGGCTTCCAGCACCGCTACCCGGCGCAGCTGTCCGGTGGCCAGCGCCAGCGGATGGCCCTGGCCCGGGCGCTCGCGGTCGACCCGGAGGTGCTGCTGCTCGACGAGCCGTTCGGGGCCCTCGACGCCAAGGTGCGCACGGACCTGCGGCAGTGGCTGCGGCGCCTGCACGACGAGGTCCACGTGACGACGGTGCTCGTGACGCACGACCAGGAGGAGGCTCTCGACGTCGCGGACCGGATCGCGGTGCTCAACCGCGGCCGCATCGAGCAGGTCGGCGACCCGGTCACGCTCTATGAGCGCCCGGCCAACGACTTCGTGATGGGCTTCCTCGGCTCCGTCGCCCACCTCGGCGGCCAGCTGGTCCGGCCGCACGACATCGCGCTCGAGCGCGACCGCGCCACAGCCCTCGCGCTCGACGCCAAGGTGGCCGGCTCCCCCGGTGTCATCGAGGCGGTCGTTGAGCGGGTGGTGCCGCTCGGCTTCGAGGTGCGCGTCGACCTGCGCGCCGACTCCGGCGAGCGCTTCGCCGCGCAGGTGACGCGGCGCGACGCGGCCCAGCTGCAGCTGCTCGAGGGCGAGAGAGTCCACGCACGTGCGGTCGCTCGTTCCAGCGTGGTCGACGTCGACCCGGCGCTGGCGATCTGACCCGACATGTCCAGTTCCGGGGAGCCAAGGTGAGACAGAACGCGCTTCGCCCGACGCGACGGCATACCGTAGGCGGTGAAGCCCCTCCCGCTGCCGAGCGGCGGGGTGGGTGGCTCGGGTTCACCGAGTGAACTGAGGCGGCGAGGGGACGACACCTCGCCGCCTCAGTCCTCACCCCGTCCAGTCGAGTGGGCACTTCCCCCCGCCAGTGCCGCGTGCTCACGGGGTGGGTACGGCAGACTGCACGCGTGGACATCTCGGCACGGGTCGACTACGCGGTACGCGCGATGCTCATCCTCGCCGAGGCCGACGCGGACAGCTCCGGCCCGATCAGCATCGACACGCTGTCGACGCGCCAGGAGCTGCCGCGCAAGTTCCTCGAGGCGATCTTCGCGGACCTGCGGCGCGCCGAGCTCGTGCTGAGCCGGCGGGGAGCCCGCGGAGGCTACGTGCTCGGCCGGCCGCGCGGCGAGATCAGTGTCGGTGACGTCTTCAGGGCGGTGGACGGGCCCCTGGCCGAGGTGCGAGGCCTGCGCCCGCACGAGACGGAGTACCAGGGGGTCGCCACCCACCTCCCCAGCCTGTGGGTCGCGGTGCGCGCGAGCCTTCGCGAAGTGCTCGACGAGACGTCGCTCGAGGACCTGCGCACGGGAGACCTCCCCGACCGCGTACGCCAGCTGCTCACCACCCCCGACGCGTGGCAGAACCGCTGACGGACCATTTCAGGCCCAGACGCGAGGCTGGCCAATGCGCTGCTCAGCGGGCAGGGCCGGCTCGTGCGGCTGCCGTGGCGGGCGCCGGCCAGAGCGCGACGTCGGCCGCCACCCGCACGTCGACGTCTGCCCCTGAGACCGAGCAGCTCTGCAGCACAGCGCTGTTGGCCCGGATGACCTGTCCAGCGACGGCGCACGCGCGCGCCGCCGGCGCACCGTCCTGCAGGGCCGACGCGCCGGCCAGCGAGCCGAGGTCGGCAGCGAGACGGGCGCGGTGGCTGGCCACGACGGCGGAGGCGACGACGAGGCCACCGACCGTCAGGGCAAGCACGACCCCGACCAGGGACAGCACCATCACCGTCGCCGCGCCGCGCTCGTCGAGGCGGAGACGGCAGGTCGATGGTGGCTGCGATGACGCGGTCATGACACTGTCATGACGCTGACTCGACGGGCGTCACCGCTGACGCCGTGAGCTCCCAGCCCGGAAGGGCGCCCCATCCCCCGGTACGGGCGGAGACCGTGACGCGCACTTGCCCGCCGGCGCCGACGACCTGGACGCTGGCACCGGCGGGCGCGGCCTCGGCGGCGAGCGCCCGCACCTCGGTCTCGTCGTCCCCGCGCGCCGCTGCCCGGCTGGCGAGCCTGGCAGCGTCGACGCAGCGGATCTGATCGACGGCGGCGTTGACCGCCACGAGGCAGAAGGCGAGGACGAGGACGACGGACGGGATGGCGACGGCGAGCTCGGCCGTCACCATCCCGCGCTCCCGCACCGGCGTGGGCCGGGGGCGACGTGGTGTCACCCCGCGATCCCCAGCGCACTCTGGACGATCCCGGCGAGGGCGCTGCGCACGGCGTCGGACTTGACGACGCCGAGCAGGACCAGCGCGAACGTGCAGGCCGCCATGATGCCGACGGCGTACTCGGCGGTGGTCATCCCGGCATCGCTGGGTCGCGCTCGGAATCGGCGAATCAGTCTGTGGGTCATGGGTTCTCCTTTCATCGTCCGGGCTGGTGCCCGGGACATTCGTGGTCCCCGTGGTCGGGTCGCGTGGTCGAGGCGTGTGGTCGACGCGTGTGGTCGAGGGGACGGGGAACGGCGCGGTCGGCAGCTCGCGCGGGGCTGCGGCGGACGTTCAGGCGTGGAGGAGGTCACCGGCCAGGGCGATGACGAGCGGCGCGACCGTGGTCAGGCAGAAGGCGGGCAAGAGCACGAGACCGAGCGGCGCGACGAGCTTGACGCCGACCTTGGCCGCGGAGATCTCGAGCCGCTCCAGCTCGGTGCGCCGGAGGTCGTCGGAGGCGGCGAGCAGCATCGGTCCCGGCGGGACGCCGGCCTGGTGAGCGATGGCGACGGCGCGTGCGGCCGGAGTCCAGGTAGGACCTACGGATGTCCAAGCCTCGGCCTCGGTCGCTCCCCACCGGAGCGCGGCGGCGACCTGCCGCAGGTCGGCCGCTGCCGGGTCACCGAGACCCGCGGCCACTGCCTCGAGGACGTCCCAGGTCGGCAGGCCGGATCGGTAGGCGAGAGCGAGCAGCGCCAGAGCCGAGGACACCTCGGCGTCGACGGCGTGCCTCTGGTCATCCTGCCGCCCGCTTGGTCGAAGCGCCGGCACCGGACCGGTTGGCGCCTCCGGAGGACCGCTGGCTTCCTGCCTGGGGTCGGTGGGGCCGTCGAGCAGGACGAGCACGGCCAAGGAGGCGAGGACTGCGGCCGAAACGGCAGCGCCGGCTCCTTCCCCGAGCACGACTGGGACGACCGAGGTGGTCACGACCGCACCGCCGCTCGCACCATCCGGGTGCACCACGTCCGGCCGGCCCAGACCAGTCCGAGGCCGAGCGTGACGCTCACGGTCGCGATCGACGAGCCGAAGTAGAGCGTGCCCGGATCGATGCCGCACGCGAGGCCGAACAACGGCCCCGTCAACGGAAGCAGAGTCAGCACGCTGACAGTCGCACGCGGGCCGGCGACCGCGACCGCCACCTTGCCACGGCGCGCTCGCGCGTCGAGCAGCCCGCGCACGGCTCGGTCCACCGCCGAGGCGAGCGGAGCGCCCGTCGTCTCGGACAGGCGCCAAGCCGCCGCGACGAAGGCGAGCTCGGCCGAGGCGCTGCGCTCCGCCCAATCAGTCCACACTGGTGAGGCGGGCACGGCTCGGTCGCTCGCGTCGAGAAGGGCACCGACGAGGCGGTCGATGTGGGCTCCCTGACGCACCGCCCCGCCGGGCCCGTCCGCGCGTCGGCCCGCGCGTCGGCCCGGGCGCAACCGTCGCGGGCGTGATGGCGGTGACGCCTCTCCAGACCGGCCCCCGCTCCTCCGGCGCGGCGCCTCCCGGCTGAGGCGCACGCGTTCGGCCCCGAGGGTCGTCGTGGCCGCCAGCTCGATCGCGCGGCTCGGGGTGAGACCGGCCTCGAGAGCCGGACCGATGCCGCGCAGCAGGTCGAGGACGTCGTCGACCAGCTCGCCGGGCCGCCGTCGCAGCCGCCAGCGGCGATAAAGCTCGACGGGGTCCTGGTGCCAGAGGCTCGGACCCTCGTGGCCTGCGCCTGGGCTGCTTCCCGGCGCAGCGGACCTACGCACGCGGGGGCCCAGCACGGAGGGCGGCAGGCGGCGCGGCCACACCAGGACCGCGAGGCCCATGAGCAGCGCCGCGCCGAGGCCCACCGCAGAAGCGCTCATGACGCCTGCGCCATCGTCGGCAAAGCCACGGCGTCGGTCTCGAGACCGAGCCGGGCCGCGAGAGCCGGCCAGCCGGCAACGACGCGGGGCTGGTGGCCGGGGCCGTCCCACTCGAGCGCCGGGACCACGCATGGCACGCCTTCTCGGCGGAAGAGCGCCGCGATGGAGGCCACCCGGCGCACGCCGCGGTCGCGGGCCACGTGGACGACGAGGTCGATGGCGGCCGAGAGCTGTGCCCGCACCGCCTCGGGCCCCATCCCTGCGAGCGCGCCCAGGGCCTCGAAGCGGGCCAGCACATCGGCGGGGGCGTTGGCGTGGACCGTGCCACACCCTCCCTCATGGCCGGTGTTGAGGGCGGCCAGCAGCTCGCGCACCTCCGCTCCACGAACCTCGCCGACGACGATCCGGTCGGGTCGCATTCGCAAGGCCTGGCGTACGAGGGTCGTCAGCGTGACCTCGCCGGCGCCCTCCACGTTGGCCGGTCGCGCCTCGAGCCGGACGAGGTGCGGGTGGTCGACGCTCAGCTCACGAACGTCCTCGACGACGAGCAGGCGGTCGACGGGGTCGATGCAGCCCAGGAGTGCGGCCAGGAGCGTGGTCTTGCCCGCGCCGGTGCCTCCCGACACGACGAAGGCGAGTCGACGGGCGACAACGGCGCGTAGGACCGGCTCCAACTCCCCCGGCAGCATGCCTCGCTGACAGAGCTCGTCGAGCGAGACCGGCTCCTGGGGTGGGACGCGGATCGTGATGTGCGGCCCTCCCTCGACGAGCGGCGGCAGCATGGCGTGCAACCGGGCGCCCGACGGCAGTTGGCCGTCGACCCACGGGCTGGCCTCGTCGAGCCGCCTTCCTGCGATCCCGGCCAGCCGGACGGCCAGGCCGCGGGCGTCGTCGGGCTCGAGGCGCTCGCCGACCCACTCCATGCCGTGGCCTCGGTCGACCCAGACCCGCCCGTCGCCGTTGACGGCCACGTCGGTGACCCCAGGCTCGGCGAGCCAGCGGTCGAGGGGACCGGCACCCAGGACGCGTGCGGCGAGTGCCGAGCGGGTCTCGGCGACGCGGTGGGCGCCGAGGGCACCTCGCTCCTGGGTGGCCACCTCTGCGACGGCCTCCCCGTCGGGCCCCACCCCTTCGCGCACCCGCTGCCACATCGCCGGCGTCAGCGTCATCGCCGCCACCCCCGCCTATGGGGCGTCGGCGCGATCACGCGGCCACCGCCTGGTCGGTCAGGCGCAGGAGCAGCTCGTCGGCGGCGCGCACGACCTCGCCCCGACCGCGCGCCCCCGGCGGCACCCCCTCGGCGACCTCGCCGGCGAGGCGGCGGTCGTCGCCCACCGTTGCAACGAGCGGCACGTCGAGCTCGTCCATGACGAGGTCCTCGAGGTCCGGCTCGACCCGGCTGCCGCGGAGCACGACCCACGGCTCGATGGGCAGCAGCGGCTGCGCCTCCCACGGGCGGCCCGCGTCGCGGAGCCTCGAGAGCAGGCTCCGTATCCCGGGCACGACGACGGATGCGGCGGCGAGCTGTGTCACCTGCGATCCCGCCACGACGACGACCGCGTCGACGAGCAACGCGACCGCGGACAGCACGGCCGTGTCACGCGGGAGGTCGAGGACAGTCAGCGCGTGCGCGTCGGCAAGCCCCGCGACGACGTCCGGCACCGTGTCGAGCCACTCCTGGACGGCTGCGCCGTCGGGCCGCGGGTCCCAGCCCGCTCCCCCTCCCGACAGGACGGGAACCCCGCACGAGACCGGCAGCTCGTGGGCGAGCCCCAGGCCGTCGACGACGCCTGCGACGTCGATGAGCTCCGGCCACCGCCATCCCGGCTGCTGCTCGAGCCCGAAGAGCACGTCGAGGCAGCCGGAGGTGTGGTCGAGGTCGACGGCAGTGACGGAGCGGCCTGCTGCGGCGGCGCGAACGGCCACGGCGGCGGCGAGCGTGGAGGAGCCGAGACCACCGGAGGTGGGCACGAAGGCGATGACGTTTCCCATGCGCCAACCGTCACGCAGCCGCCGGTCCCGGCCCAGCGGCATACGTCCACCGGTGGACAGCCGGGGCCAGCGGCGAAGGGGTGTGGACAACGCCGGAAACGGGGCCGGAAAGAGCGGCGGCCTCCGTCCGGGGGAAGACGGAGGCCACCTCACGAGACTGGCACCGGGGGGGAGGAGCCAGATCGCGTCGGTGCTCTACCCGCGAGGGGAGCACCGTCTGCAATCGTGGACGCTGAGGTCGGCGATTGCAAACTGAGGAGTCACGACACGCTGTGACTTATGCGCTTTTGTGAGCACCCTGAACGGGCGAAGGCCCCCCGGCCGCGGGCCGGAGGGCCTTCAGAGAAGTTCCGTGCTACCAAGCGTGCATTTCTCGTAGTGTCGCCCCGGTTGTGCGCCCGGGGGTGGACGGTTCCAAGTGAACTGCTCTCGCGTGGGTACTCGGCCTCTTCTCGAGACTTTCTGTCCTGCGTGGGATCCGGTTCTACGCCTCCCGGCGATGTGGTTCCTGACTCCGTTCTACTCCCTCCGACCCGTCCGGCAACACCCCCCATCCCCCGGTGAGGACGAGAAAGTGTCCACGGACGTGGACAGGCTGCACATTTCGCCTCCACCACGCCGGGCTGCGACGGGCGACCCTCAGCTGAGGCGGCCGGCCCTGACCGCGTCGCTGATCCGCTCGCCCTCGGCCGCGCCGCGAACCATGGCCTCCCCGGCCTGGCCCAGCCACAGGCCGACGCCGGCTGAACCCCCGTGGACGTATGCCGTGAGCGCGCCGAGATACGCCGGGCCGCCGTTCGCGACGTGGCCGGCTTCCGGGACGGCGACCCCGGTGGGGTCGAGTCCGAGGGCCTGGACCAGCGCGCGCTCCATCGCCCGCGCGACCAGCCCGTTGCCGTGGACGAAGGGTCGGACGGCGGCGATCTCCGCGTGGACGAGGGCCGCCACGACGGCAGCGGGGACGCGGTTGCTGCCCGCTGCCGCGACGATGACCTCGGAGATGGAGGCGAGGCGCGCGGCGACGACGGTGGGCGCGGGCGCCGGCCCGAGGTCGACGAGCTCGACGCAGCCCTCCTGCCCGACCCGCGGCCGTCCGAGCGCATCGGGCTCGCCCTCGCCCCCCGCAGCTGCGCTGGTGACGTCGACGAGGAGCGCGGCCGCCGCAACATGCAGCCGGGCGAGGGCCTGGAGCGGGGCGGTGCGCACGAGCGACACGACGCGCTCGCTCTCCGCCGTAGCGGCGATGGCTCCCTTGAGGGTGCGCAGTCCGGGGTCGAGCTCTTCGGGCCAGTCGCGCGCCCCGCTCATCAGCTCGCGGACGAGCTCGACGGGGAACTCGGCGCCGTCGAGGGCCGCGCTCGCCCGTGCCCCCCGCACCCGGGACTCGGCGGACGCCTCGGGGATGCGCCGGCGCAACGCCTCGTGGAAGCGCAGTCTCGTGCAGGCCTCCCGAGCGGCGGCGGCGCGCTCCCGCACGTCGGGAAGGTCGGTGAGCGCCGAGAGCTGCTCGAGCAGCGCCGTGCGTGCAGCCTGCGCCGGCTCCCGGCGCTCCGTCGGCTGGGGCGTCTGCGGGCTGGGGCGGCTCGGGGTCGGTTGTGGCACGCCCTTCAGCCTAGATCTCTGTGAAGGCGAGCCCGGCCTGTCACGATGAGACCGTGGCCACTTCGGAGGTCCTCGACTGGCTGCTCGACGGCGACGTCGCCGTCGCCTACCTCGCCACGCGCGATCTCCTCGGCCATGAGGACCCGCACCTGCAGCGCCGGATCGCCACGGAGGGCGTCGGAGCGGCCCTGCTGGCGGGGCGCGGCGCCGACGGCCACTGGGGGCGCGGCTTCTACTCGCCGAAGTGGACCTCGAGCCACTACACCCTCCTGCAGCTGCGCGAGATCGGCTTCCCGCCGACGAACGCCGCCGCCAGGGAGACCGTCAGGGCGATCCTGACGACGGAGAGGGCCGATGACGGCGGGCTCAGTCCCTCGTCGCGGGGCAGGCCGAGCGACGCCTGCGTCAACGGCATGGCCCTGGGCTACGCCTGCTGGTTCTGGGCCGACCCCGGAGGCCTGCGCCCGATCGTCGACTTCCTGCTGGGCGAGCGGGTCGTGGACGGCGGCTTCAACTGCGAGCGCAACCGCCCGGGGGCCGAGGTCCGCCACTCCTCCGTGCACACGACGGTGTGCGTCATCGAGGGCATCACCACCTACCTGCGCTCGGGCTACACCTACCGCCGTGAGGAGCTCGAGGACGCCAGGGCCACCTCGGTGGAGTTCCTGCTGCGGCACCGGCTCTACCGGAGCGAGCGGACAGGCGAGCCCATCAACCCCGAGTTCACCCGCCTCCACCACCCCGCGCGGTGGCACTTCGACATCCTCCGCGGCCTGGATGCGCTTGCGGTCGCTGGAGTTTCGCAGGACGAGCGCATGGATGACGCGCTGGCTCTCCTACGCGGCCGCGGTCGCGAGGATGGGCGCTGGAGCCCCAACCGCCCCTACCCCGGCGTGACCCATGTCCCCAACGAGCGAGCCGGGCAGCCGAGCCGGTGGGTCACTCTCGTCGCCGAGCGGGTGCTGCTCGCGTATCCTGACTGACGTGAGTTCGACCGTCGCACCGATCCGCGCGTGGTGGCTGCCCAGCTGAGGCGGCCACCTTGACGAACCCGATTCCGAGCCGCCCACGGGCGGCTCTTCGCGTCTGCGGACGCCGGTCACTCGTGGGCCCCGAACCCAGGAGCAGACATGACCCAGACCACCACCAACCCCGCCCTGCACAGCGACGAGAGCACGACGTTTGCCGTCGCCCGCGACCGCAGCGCCGTCCTCGACGCACTCATCGACGACCACGCGCGGGAGAATCCCTCGCGCTTCCGGATGCTCACCGGCGACCGACCCACCGGCCCGCTGCACATCGGCCACTACCTCGCGAGCCTGCGCAACCGGGTCCGTTTGCAGGACAAGGGCGTCGAGACGTTCGTCGTCATCGCGGACTACCAGGTGATCACCGACCGCGACTCGGTGGGCGCCATGGGCGCGAACGTCCACGGGCTCGTCCTCGACTATCTCGCCGCCGGTCTCGACCCGGCGCGCACCACGACCTTCACCCACAGCGCCGTGCCGGCCCTGAACCAGCTGATGCTGCCGTTCCTGTCGCTCGTCACCGAGGCCGAGCTACGCCGCAACCCGACGGTGAAGGACGAGCTGGCCCTGTCGGGCGGGCGCCCGCTGTCCGGTCTGCTGCTCACCTATCCGGTGCACCAGGCGGCGGACATCCTCTTCTGCCACAGCCGGATCGTCCCGGTCGGGCGCGACCAGCTGCCCCACCTCGAGCAGACGAGAGCGATCGCGCGCCGCTTCAACAGCCGGTATGCCGGGGGGCAGAGTGTGTTCGCCGAGCCCGAGGCCCTGCTCAGCGAGGTGCCACTCCTGCTCGGCACGGACGGCACGAAGATGAGCAAGAGCAAGGGCAACGTCGTCAACCTGCGCGACACGGCGGACGAGACGGCGGCTCGCATCCGCGCCGCGCGCACGGACTCCGAGCGGCGGATCACCTTCGACCCCAAGGGCCGTCCCGCCGTGGCGAACCTGCTCACCATCGCCGGGCTCTTCCTCGATGAGTCGCCGCAGAGCGTGGCAGAGCGGGTCGGCGACGGCGGTGCACGGGCCCTCAAGGACGTCGTCACGGACGCGGTCAACGGCTCGCTCGCCGGGCACCGGGCGCGCCGGGCCGAGCTCGCCCGCGACCCGGCATACGTCATCTCCGTCCTGCACGAGGGCAACGCCCGCGCCAACGAGGTGGCCGAGCGGACCCTTGCCACCGTCCGTGCGGTGATGGGGATGAGCTACTGAGCCGCGGTAGCAAGCCGACCTGTTTCGCGGGACACTTGAAGCGCGAACTAGCCTGCAATTGAGTTGTACGGCAGGGCGGACTGCACCAGGCCGGCACAGCGCACCATCGTCGATGCGAAAGGGTGACACCGTGAGCGAAGAGCCGCTCGAGAACCTCGTCCACGAGGGACTGACCTTCCCACCGCCGCCCCAGTTCGCCGCGGAGGCGAACGGCACGGCGGACCTCTACGACAGGGCGGCCGCGGATCAGGAGGCCTTCTGGGCCGAGCAGGCCCGGACCTACCTCACGTGGAGCACGCCCTTCACGCAGTCGCTCGACTGGAGCAACCCGCCGTTCGCGAAGTGGTTCGCCGACGGCGAGCTCAACGCGTGCGTCAACGCCGTCGACCGCCACGTCGAGGCCGGTCGCGGTGACACGGTCGCGATCCACTTCGTCGGTGAGCCCGAGGGCGACACCCGCGACATCACGTATGCCGACCTGCACGCAGAGGTGCAGCGAGCCGCAAACGCGCTCGCGAAGCTCGGCGTCGGCAAGGGCGACACCGTCGCGATCTACCTGCCGATGATCCCGGAGGCCGCGGTCGCGATGCTCGCGTGCGCCCGGCTCGGTGCGCCGCACTCGGTCGTCTTCGGCGGCTTCTCCGCCGAGGCGCTGCACACGAGGATCAACGACGCGCAGTGCAAGGTGGTCATCACGTCAGACGGCGGCTACCGGCGCGGTGCCCCGGCGGCTCTCAAGCCGGCCGTCGACGCGGCCCTCGACCACGCCGACACGTCGGTCGAGCACGTGCTCGTCGTCCGCCGCACCGGGCAGGACACCGCCTGGAACGACCGTGACGTCTGGTGGCACGAGGCGCTCGAGAAGGCAGCCCCGACGCACGAGGCGCAGCCCTTCGAGGCGGAGCACCCGCTCTTCATCCTCTACACGTCGGGCACGACCGGTAAGCCGAAGGGCATCTTCCACACGACCGGCGGCTACCTGACGCAGTGTGCCTACACGAATGCCGTCGTCCACGACGTGCACCGCGACACCGATGTCTACTGGTGCACCGCCGACATCGGCTGGGTGACGGGCCACTCCTACATCGTCTACGGGCCGCTCACCAACGGCGTCACGCAGGTGATGTACGAGGGCACCCCGGACACTCCGCACCAGGGCCGCTGGTGGGAGATCATCCAGGACTACAAGGTCACGATCCTCTACACCGCCCCCACGGCCGTGCGCACCTTCATGAAGTGGGGCGCCGACATCCCGGCGAAGTTCGACATGAGCTCGCTGCGGCTGCTCGGCTCTGTCGGCGAGCCGATCAACCCGGAGGCGTGGCTCTGGTACCACAAGCACATCGGCGGCGGCCGCGCCCCGATCGTCGACACGTGGTGGCAGACCGAGACCGGCGCGATCATGATCAGCCCGCTGCCCGGCGTGACGACGCTAGAGCCGGGCTCTGCGCAGAGGCCGATCCCCGGCATCAGCGCCGAGATCCTCGACGACGAGGGGCAGCCGTTCACGACGCCCGAGCAGGTCGGCTACCTCGTGCTGACGAAGCCGTGGCCGGCGATGCTGCGCGGCATCTGGGGCGACCCTGAGCGCTACAAGGAGACGTACTGGTCGCGGTTCGGTGAGAAGTACTACTTCGCCGGTGACGGCGCGAAGTACGACGCGGACGGCAACATCTGGTTGCTCGGGCGCGTCGACGACGTCATGAACGTCTCGGGCCACCGCCTCTCGACGGCCGAGATCGAGTCGGCGCTGGTGTCGCACCCGAAGGTCGCCGAGGCGGCGGTCGTGGGCGCCAACGACCCGACGACCGGCCAGGCGGTCTGCGCCTTCGTCATCCTCCGCCAGGAGTTCGTCGAGGAGGCCGACGAGCCGGGTGAGGGCAAGGACCTCGTCCAGGAGCTGCGCAACCACGTGGCCAGGGAGATCGGCCCCATCGCGAAGCCCCGCTCGATCATGATCGTGAGCGAGCTGCCCAAGACCCGCTCGGGCAAGATCATGCGCCGGCTGCTGCGTGACGTCGCCGAGGGCCGCGAGGTCGGCGACGTGACGACCCTCGCCGACAGCTCGGTCATGGACCTCATCAAGACGGGCATGTCGAACGGCTGAGCCGCCTGGTGGGCCTCGACCGCCCGAGCACGTATGCCGCCCGCCTCGCCATTGTGAGGCGGGCGGTGTGCGTGGTGCCCTCGCCCGCCAGGCATCCGTCGGCAGGCATGCCTTGACCCCCGCCGCTGGGCGTCGGGGAGTGGGGCGGGGCCGTTACAGGTGCCAGGTGACGCCGAAGGCGGTGACGGTGGCGGTCAGGCCGCGTTGGTGCACGACGGTGTGGTGGCGTTCGCAGAGCAGCGCACCGTTGCACAGGTCGGTGGGTCCGCCGTGCAGCCAGTGCACGACGTGGCGACAGAAACTTCCGCAAAGTGTGTGGGTATCTGCGCAGGTCAGGTGGTCGTGCGGAGGACTAGGGCGTGTCTCCCCGTTCGCGTAGCCAGGTGACGATCGCGCCGCACACGACGCCCCCGCGGTAGGTCAGGGCGAGCTTGTCGTAGCGGGTGGCCAGGCAGCGCCACTGCTTGAGGAGGTTGAAGGAGCGCTCGATGACGTTGCGGCCCTTGTACGCGTCGGCGTCGAACCCCGGTGGTCGGCCTCCCTTGGAGCCTTGCGTTTGCGGTTGCCAGTCTGGTCGGACGGTTCGGCGATGACCGCCCTGATGCCGCGCGAGCGAAGGAGCGGGCGGTTGCCGCGGGAGGAGTACGCCTTGTCGCCCAGGACCGCGTCGGGCCGGGTCCGCTGGCGTCCCGGACCCAGGCGCGGCACCTGAATCGCCTGGAGCAGGGCGGGAAACATCGGCGAGTCGTTCGCCTGCCCGGGGCCCAGGAGCAGCACGAGCGGGCGGCCCCTGCCGTCGCACAGGTGGTGAATCTTCGTGCTCAGCCCGCCGCGCGAGCGACCGACCGCGTGGTCAGCCGGCTCGAGCAGCAGATTCTCGTGATTCGACAGAGCCCCTGTGTCCCGCTACCTGAGGCTGCTCGGGTCAGGTTCGTGCCGTGCTGGTGGGCCCGGTTGATCGTCGAGTCGACGCTCAGCGACCAGTCGATCTCCCCCACCGCGTCGGCGTGCACGAGCAGCGTGGTGTGGATCCGGTCCCAGGTGCCGTCCCCCGAGAACCGGCAGTGTCGCTTACACACCGTCTGCCAGGGCCCAAACCGCTCCGGAAGATCCCGCCAGGCGATCCCGGTGCGGAATCGGTACACCACGGCCTCAACGATCGTGCGGTGGTCCCGAAAACGATTGCCGCGCTTGCCATCCGAAGACGGCATCAACGGCTCGATCAGCTTTCACTGGGCATCGGTCAGCACGGTTGAACGCGACATGCATTAACCATCACGGCCGACAACGCCCACATTCTGGAGACACGCCCTAGGTCACCCAACTGCTAGCGAGGTCGAGCCTGTACCGGTACCGGTATCGGGTCGGGGCGGGGGCGCCCGTGGTGCCCCTTGCGCAAGCCCGTCAGCAACGCCCAGTAGCCCGCGTGGGCCCCGCGCGGGCTACTTCCCTGCACCGGAACTCCCTGTTTGTCTTTGGATCAGCCGCAGGCCCTGCGCGTCGGCGTCCCAAGCGCGGCTCGCTCGGAGGCGTTGGGTTATTTATTGCCACTCGCGGCTAGGAAAGCAAATCCGATAAGGATGGCACCGGCAAGCACCGTCAGCGTCGCTCCTATGGCGTAGGCGACCCACCCCCAACGAGTGAACCTTGCAGAACGGGATGGCGCGTCGTCCTGATGAACCACGGCGAGGATGCCGAGGATGGCCGCCGGGATCGCCAGGAAGATGCCGACTACGCTGGAGATACCGGCAACGATGAGCAGGGTCACCGCCGAATTCTTGCGCTGCGTTGTGGCAGTGAGAGCAGGCCCCCTTTGGGAGAGGCCCGCGCCGACCAGTGGGTCGTTGGGGCCTTGGCGCGTGCCGTCAGCGTCAGCGTGCGTCATCCCCTTGCGCCGCCGTCATGGTCGGCCGACACAACCAATTCATCCTCGGCCCGACCAGTGCCGAATGAGGTCTTGCAAAGCCCGCAGGTGAAGAGGCCCCGTCCGCTCGGCGTGTGCAGCCCATGGTGTTCGCACATAGGGCACTCCGCCAGAAGCATCCGAAGCTCATAATTCGCCATGCGAGCAACCTACGGGTTAATCCGGGCCAGAGGGGTGGGTATGCGGAATAGGGGCCCGCCCCGCGTGAGACCCCCCGGTCAAGCCCGCGCCCGCGCCCGCAGGTTTATGTGGGCTCATCGTGACGGTGCGCTACCCTCCCCGTCCTCAAGTCGCGCGCGTGGGTTGCGACACTAGGCGCGCGACCACGGACGCACCACCACAAGACACCCTATCCGCGCGGACTTTTGGGCCGTCGTTCTGCCAGCTCTTCATGCCCCGCTAAGCGCTGGATCTGAGTTCTTCGAGCGCATGCACTACCCACCTCGGCTCGAGGTTCCGGAGTATCAAGAGGGAAACAACGGGTGGCCAGCCACGGTGAAGGACCGTCTGCTGTCGGCGGATTCAGGCCCACTAAATTGGGGTGAGCTTTTCACAACGGGCGATGATGACTCGTGCCGCCGTCTTCCAATCGCTCAGGTGCCGGAGGTTCAACGGGCCTTTGAGACTTGCCAGGCTCGTGCGTGAGGATCTGGAATTCAGAAAGGGCTTCAGCGACTATATACGCATTCTGCCTAGCAGCGTGGCCGCCATCGACCGCAGCACCCCCACGAGGCCGGCGCCATCAGCGCCATCAGCGCCGGCGACGTCGGCCTCGAGGGTGGCTGCTGTGCTCATGTCCCCACGATAGAGTCGACCACCGACAAGGCATGACTAAGTCACACCAGTCACAGGAGTCACATGCCAGCCCCGAGCAAGAGAGCCGAACGAACCAAGGTGCTCTCGGTCCGCCTCACCGACGACGAGTTCGCCGCGCTCACGGCCCGCGCCACAGAGGTCGGCGTCGGCCCCTCCACGCTGGCGCGCACCTTCGTGCGCCAGTCCCTCGCCGGCACGGCCACGAGCCAGACCACCAGCCCGTCACCGTCTCAGACCGCCCGGGAATCGGCCCTGGAAGCCCGGCTGCAGTCCCTGGTCGCCGCCGACCTGGTGGCCCGGGTCGAGGCGCTCGAGAGGCGACTCGCCGACCACTGAGCCGCGCGCACGAGGAAGCGGACGGCATACGCCCTCTCGGGTGACCCGAGCCGACCGACGGAGCGGCGCCGCCCCCGGGGATGAGCGGCGCCGTCCTTCAGCGGCCGTCGAAGACGGCCCTCACTTCTTGGTGATGCGGATCTGCATGGCCTCGATGCGGAGCGCCTGGCCGGTGGTGCCGGCGGTGGCCCCGTTGGACACCCAGCTCATCCAGCCGATGTTCTGCACGTGCACGCGATAGCTGATGTTGTAGCTCGTCGCGAGGTTGCCGGTCAGCTTGAGCTGGATGGCCTCCATCCTCAGCCCACGCCCGACGGTGCCGATGACGGCACCCGGCGCCTGGTAGCCCATCCAGCCGAGGTTCTGCACGTGGGCGTTCCCGACGACCGAGCCGGTCGTCGTCGTGTTGGTGTCGGTGATCTTCAGCGCCTCGAGCCGCAGCATCTTCCCGGTGGTCCCGGCCATCTGGCCGGTCGACAAGGTCGGCTGCCAGCCGATGCTCTGCAGCTGTGCCGCGTAGCGGAGCACGGGGACGTTCGCCCCGTAGGACTGGGCCAGGTAGGCCGCGCGCTGCGCTGCCCACGTCCTGAGCAGGGAGACCTCGGCACTCCAGGTCGTCTTGATGGGCGTGTGCCCACCGTTGAACGCGATGACCGACGTCTTGCCGAGGATGTTCGGCCACACGACGAAGTTGTGGGCGGCCGACTGGGCGATCTGCGCCTGGTAGCCGTCGATCTTCGAGGGCACGGCGTTGACGAGGGGCTTGAGCGTCTCGTACGTCGAGCTCGCCTGCGCCGCGAAGGCCTGGTTGCGGAACAGCTGCGTCCACCAGTCGAACTGGCCGTTGCCGGTGATGGTCTTGAGCTCGTTCTTGACGTAGTCCTCGGTGGGGTTGCCGCCACGGTTCGTGCTCGCGTAGTTGCCGAGCGAGATGTCGTAGTCCCAGACCGGTCCAGCGTGGAGCTTGTCGGTCGGGCCGTCCTTGTAGAAGTAGACGCTGGAGGAGGAGACGTCGGGGTTCTCGACGAACTCCGAGATGAAGTAGTACTTGACGAAGGAGTCGACGTCGATGAGGGCGCTGATCTTGGCCCAGTCCGGACTGTTCGCGTAGAGCAGTCCCTCGATGGTGTTGAGGGTGCTCTGGACGTCGTTCCAGCCCGCCTGGGTGTCGGTGTCGAGCACGACTCCAGGATCGTTCTTGAAGCCGACGTAGGAGTCCTTCAGCACGAAGATCGACCTGCTCTTGGCCGTCGTGAAGTGGAAAGGCTCGCTGGAGCCGTAGTGGTTGTCCATCTCGACGAGCACACCCTGCGGGCTGGTGAGCGCCACATGGCTGTCCGGCTTGGTCGCGTCGTACTTCGTGACCGTGACCTTGTCGGTGAGCAGGTAGCTGCCGAGGTCCTTGCCGCCGACGACGAGGTCGACGAAACGCGACTCGGGGGTGGCGTACATGCCGAACTGGGCGGCGAGGTCGAGCGTTGCCTTGTTGCGCATCAATGAGGCATCGGCGCGGTTGGCGATGAGAATCCACGTCTTGCCCGGAAGCATGCCGAGCAGGGCGGTCTTCTTGTCGAACTTCAGCTGGTACGACTTCTTGTCGAGCGTCCAGGTGAAGTTGCCATGACCCTTGATGGTCGGGCAGCCGACACCGTCGGGTGCGGCGTCGGTCGGGAGCGTCGTGCACGCGACCGTCGTCGTGGTGGCGCCGTCAGCGACATCGACCTGGCTGGCGACCGGAATGTCCTTGTGCGTGTTGACGTAGCTCAGGTCGTCCTTCGCGGGCAGGTCTGTCAGCGTCACATAGACGGTCGGGAGGTTCGTGATCGTCTGAGGTGGCGTGGGCACGACCGCGGATGCAGCGACGGTGGGTGCCACCAAGGCCAAGGCCCCGAAGAGCGAGAGGCTCGCAATTCGTAGGTTTCTCATAGCAAGAGAATGCAGGGCCGCATTGCGCCGGAATGCATTTTCACAATTGTCCGTGATAATATTGCGATCGCTATTCACGATATGCCTATTTATATGGAGACAATCCCTCCCTGGCTGTGCACTATTCCTGACGCCGGCTTTCAATCAGGGGGCGGACCCGAGCCGGCGATTCGCCAAGAACCTGTGTGTCCTGGCTCACAGCGGGAGCAGAGGGCGGTCCGGAATGTCTGCGTCCGAGTGATAGTTAGTTGAACCGTGAAGCAACTTCGTATCGTCGTATCCAGCACCCGTCCCGGCCGCATCGGCCCCAAGGTCGCCGAGTGGGTCGCCGCCCAGGCGCCCTCGAGCGAGTGGGAGGTCGAGCTGCTCGACCTGTCGTCGCTGCCGTTCTTCGACGAGGAGGACATGCCGCGCAACGGCAACTACGCGAAGGCGCACACGAAGGACTGGGCCTCCAAGGTCTTCGAGTCCGACGCCATCGTGGTCGTGACGCCGCAGTACAACCGCAGCTTCCCCGCCCCGATCAAGAACGCGATCGACTACCTCTTCGCCGAGTGGGACGCCAAGCCCATCGCCCTGGTCGGCTACGGCTGGGGCGGCGCGAGCGACGCGACCGCCGACCTGACGAAGGTCTTCGGCCACGTCAAGGCCGACGTCGTCGGCTCGACCGGCCTGGTCTTCACCCAGGACCTCACCCCCGCCGGTGAGGTCGAGGTCACCGACGAGCGCCGCGCCGAGCTGGGCGCGCTCCTCGAGGCGCTGACCACCAAGGTCGACGAGCCCGTCGGCGCCACCGCCTGACCGCACGCCACCACCTCGCAGCGGGGGCCGCCCACCTGGGCGGCCCCCGTCGTCGTCCACCGATGGCGTATGCCGTCACTCCGCCACCCCGGTTCACGGGGTCGTCGCGCGTCGGCTCAGGCCCCCGGCTTCGGCGCGCGCCGGATGTCGGCGAGCACGTAGGCCGCCGGCCCCCGCCCGGATAGGGAGAGGCCCCAGGCCTGGTCGGCCTGGGGCCTCCCCCGTGCACGTGGTGCCTCGACCCTAGGTCGGGCGCCGTCCCGCGTTACGGGTCAGGCGACGCAGCCACCGAGAGCGATGGTGCCGTCGATCGCCTTGATCTTTTCCTGCACGGCACCGAGCTGGGCCTGCAGGCTCTTCACGGCCGCTGTCTGGGTGGCGATGGCGTCCTTGTTCGTCTTCTTCTGCGCCTCCAGGCCGCGAAGCACCGCCTGAGCGTCAGTGACCTGCTTGTCGAGCGCCGTCAGCTGGCCCTGGAGCGTGGCGAGCTGGGCCTCCGTGGCCGAGATGTCGGCGTTGAGCTGGTTCAGCTGGTCCAGCAGCGGAGCCACCCGGGTCTGCAGGGCAAGCACCTCGGCCTCGGCCGCCGCGATCTGGCCGTTGAGCCCGGTCAGCTGGGCGACCAGCGTGTCCATCTGGCTGTTCAGCGTGCCGATCTCGCCCTGCTTGCCGGCCACCGCGGCGTTCGCGATGGCAACGGCCCCCTCCAGGGCCGGCAGCTCACCCTGAAGGGCGGCGATCTCCGTGTCCTTGCCCGCAACTGCCGTGTTGGCCGCCTCGAGCGCCCCCTGAGCCTTCGCCAGGTCGGCCTTGAGACCGTCGAGCACGGCCCTCTCGTCGTCGATCTTCTGCTGAGCGGCCTCGACGCCCTCGGTCAGACCGGGAAGCGCAGCCTCGAGGTCGGCGACGACTTTCTCCTGTGCCGCGACCTTGTCGTTCGCAGCCTTGGCCGCGTCCTGAAGCGCCGGGACCTGTCCCTTCAACGTGACGAGCTCGCCCTGCTTGGTCGAGACTGCCTGGTCCGCGGTGGCCACCGCAGCCGTCAGAGCGGGGAGCTGACCCTGGAGGGCCGCGATGTCACCCTGCTTCGTGACCACGGCCGCCCTGGCTGCGTCAAGCGTCGCCTGTAGCGGAGCGGCCTGCTGCTGCAGGGCGCTGCTCTGGTTCTGCTTGGCGACCAGTTGCGCGTTCAGGTCGGCGACCTGCTGCTGCAGCTTGGACAGGTCCCCGTTCAGTCCGGCGATCACGGTGTTCTTGTCGGCGATCTGCGCGTTGACCGTCGCCAGCTCGCCCTGCTTCGAGGTCCGCAGATCCTCGAGTGCTCGCTTGTCCTTGCCGTTGCTGGTCGCCGGGAAGGCGGAGATCTGCGTGGTCAGGTCGGCAATCTGGCGCTCGAGGCTGGTCTTCGTTGCCTCGAGGGTCGTGAGCCCGCTCTGTGCCGTGGCGAGGGCGGCCTGCTTGGCGGTGATCTGCGCGTTGACCGAGGAGATCTGCGACTGCAGCCCGCTGATCTGCGTGGTGAGGGTGGCGATGGCGCCCCCATTAGCGGCCACCGCGTCGGACGCAGCCGTCTCCGCCGCCTTCAGCGTCGTCAGGTCCGCGTGCGCCTTGCTGATCTCCGCGTTCTTCGCGGTGACCGCGTCGGCGGCGGTCTTGGCGGTCGCCTGTAGCGAGACCAGGTCAGCCTCAGCCTTGGTGATCTGCGCCTGCTTCGCGGAGACCGCGTCCGCCGCAGCCTTGGCGTCGGACTGCAGGGATGCCAAGGTCGTCTTGGCGTCTGACACCTTCGCCTGTTGGGCGTCCAGCTCGGCCTGGGCAGCCGTGCCGCTGTCCACCAGCGCCTGCAGGGTCGTCTCCGCGTCCGTGACTGCCTGCGTTGCCGTGTCGACCGCCGCCGACGCGGACTGCGCGGCCTTCCTGAGCGTCGCCAGCTCGTCCTGCGCGGCACTGATCTCGCCGTGCTTCGCAGTGAGAGCCTCAGCGGCTGAGGCAGCAGTTGTTTGCAGCGCCTCGAGCTCGCTGCTCGCCCTGGTGATGTTCGCCTTCTTGGCGTCGATCTGCGCCTGGACGGTGTCGGCCTGCTCGGCGAGATCAGCCGACTTCGCCTGCGCGGCGGCCAGCTGGTCCTGGAGCGGCGTGAGCTGGGACTGGAGGTCGCTCTTCTTGGCCGCGAGCTCGGCGATCGCCTTCTGCGCGTCCGCGATCTGGCTGGCCGTGGTGGCCTGCTGCGCGGTGACGAGATCCAAGGTGGCGTTGGCCGTGGTGAGGTTGGCATCGAGCACGGCGCCCTGCGCGTCGAGTTCGGCGAGCTGCTTCGTGATCTGGTCGACCTGACCCTGGAGGTCGGTGCGCTGCGCCTCGAGGGCCAAGCGCTCCTTGGTGAGGGACGCGATCACGTCGGCGTTCTTCTTCGCGGCGGCCTTCAGGAGGTTCTCCTGCACGGAGCCGCGGTGCGCGAGCTGGTTGACGACTCCGTTGCAGACACCTCCGGTCGCCCCCGTCGAGGTGGCCGTGGTCGCGGCGTACACCGGGCTGCCGGCGAAGATGATGCTGGCCAGGGCGGCCGGGACCACCAGCGCCTTGACGGCGCGACGGGCGATCGTGGTCGGCTGCTTGGTGCTGTACGAAGAAGCGGTGAACGTGTGACTCGACATCTCTGCCTGGTGCCTTCCCTGATGGCAAGCCCCTGATGAGCCGGCCCCCACCAGAGACACTAGGGACGGTAAAGACCCGGTAAGACCGTTTTGGTGTTCATTGTGTTGAACGTGCCGTTCAAGACCCTGAACGGTGCTCCAGCCGATGCGTGGAGCCACGCATCGGCTGGAGCGACGCGACCGCCGACCTGACGAAGGTGGTCGGCCACGTCAAGGCCGACGTCGTCGGCTCGACCACTGCGGGCGCGTCCCCCTGGGTGCGCCCGCACTGCATCCCCCGAAAGGGACCATTCCGGCGCCCTTCGGTGTCACCCTCTCCAGAGACACAGGGGGGACATGAGGAACGCGGGTCCACGACGGTCCACGCCGGCACGGATGCTGAGGGCGTATGCCGTGTGCCTGGCGGTCGCGCTCCTCGCCGGGTGCGGCACCAGATCATCCGGGGGATGGGTCCTCCGGTCGGTGGGCAAGACCACGACGGGCATGCTCACGAGAGAGCAGCTGATCGCCATCGTCAACGACGCCCGTGTCACCCAGCTCGACAAGGCAACCGGCACCCCGAACTGCGCCGCGAACCACGACAGCATGTCGGTCGGCTACGCCTGGACCTTGGGCCGCGCCACGGGGAGTGCCTCGTCGTGCAAGCACCCCATCGACCCGAGCGACTCGCTCGTCGTCGGGCTCCACCGCGTGTCCGACACCATCCCGCGCTGACGGC
>NZ_JBYTCI010000028.1:0-44125 GCF_058790095.1 Terrabacter sp. FW104-15G4B
GGGGTCGGGGGCGCGGGGGCGGGCCCGAGCGGCGCGGCGAGCCACCGGTTGTAGGTCGCCTTCCACTGGCCGTCGGCCTCGAGGTCGGCCAGCACGCGGTTGACGTAGCGGGCGAGGTAGACGTCAGTCTTGTTGAGGCCGAGGCCGTAGGGCTCCACCGTGATCGGCTTGGCGCTCGTGATCACGGTGTTGGGGTCCTGTGCGGCGAGACCGGCCAGCACGGTGTCGTCTCCGGTGATGGCATCGGCCTTGCCCTGCTGCAGCAGCACGAGACAGGCGGTGTGCGTGTCGGCCGTGACGACGACCGGGCCCTTCACCTGCTGCAGCTTGGTCAACGACGTCGTACCGGACGGAGCGCAGACTCGTTTGCCCTTCAGGTCGGCGAGCCCGAGGTCCTTCGCGCCCGGCAGGGCCTTGCTGACGAGGACCTTCTGGCCGGAGCGGTAGTACTCGGCCGAGAAGGCGATGTCGTTCCAGCGACCGCACGTCATGGACATGTTCCGGGCCACCATGTCGACGGCGCGGGACGTGAGCAACGGGATGCGGTCACTGGCGGTGATGACCCGCAGCTGCAGCTTGTTCGGGTCGCCGAAGATCGCCTTGGCGACCGCCCGGGCCATGTCGATGTCGAAGCCCTGGATGCCGCCCGTGAAGGGGTCCCGCGCGCCGAAGAGGTAGGTGTCCGCGGAGACCCCCACGGTGAGGTAGCCCTTGGCGATGATCTTGCGCATCGCCTCGTCGGTGATGGCGCCGCGGGCCGGCAGGCTCGGCAACGGGTCGTAGGACTGCGTCGCGTTGTCACACGTCGCGGCGGGGGCAGCCGGGGCGCTGCCCGTCGTCTTGGCTGCCGCTGGGGTGGGCACGGGCGTCTCGGCATACGTGACGCCCGAGCAGCCGGCGAGGGCTCCCAACCCGGCCACGACGACCAGCGTGGAGAGTCGGCGACGCAGCGTCGGCGTGAGGCTCATCGGTACTCCTCGATCCGTTGCCCGATACCTCGGACCACGAGCCATGCCGCGGCGAGCGCCGCCAGGGCCACGAGCACCGCCATGAACATCGCGCTCCCGCCGAGTCCCTGCAAGGTCGAGACCGTGTTCTTGGCGGCGTCGTCCCGGGTCTGGGTCACCGCCACGTCGAAGTCGTTGAAGGTCTTGGCGGCGCCGCTGTCGGCAGTGCTCGTCGAGAGCTTCACCGCGTCGTCCCACCGGCCTCCCTCGTCGAGCGAGCGCACCTTCACGTGCGCGTCGGCGTAGGCGGTCCACTGGCTTTCGAGATCGGCGCCGTCGCGCAGGCCGGCGAGCTCGGCGTCCACCGTCTTGGCGTCGGCGGCCCACGCCTTCTCGTTGGCGGCGCCGGAGCCACGGCGGATCAGCGTGAGGCTCTCGTTGGCGCGGGCGTCGTTGGCCGCCGTCGTGACGTCGGCCAGGGCGACGGCCTGCTGGTAGGACCCGTCTGCCACGTCCCGGGTCGCGCCCGCGACGGCGTTGATCTGGGTGGCCGCCACGAAGAGCGCGACGAGCAGCAGTGCGATGGCGCCCGTCAGCGACGGGTTGAGGTAGCGGTGGGTCCGCCTCGCGAGCCAGACCGCGAAGGCGACGAGCCCGATGAGCGACACGACGCCGACGAGCAGCTGGAGGGTGGAGTTGCTCCGGTCGAACTCCTTCTGCGCCCGCTCCTCGTTGGCCCTGACGATCTGGGTGACGATCGGGATGGCGTCGGCGCGCAGCCCGGCGCTGGCCTGGGTGAGGTACTGCGCGCCGACGGGGAGGCCGAGGCGGTTGTTGGAGCGGGCCTGCTCGACGAGGGCGGCATACGTCTGCACCCGCTGGGACAGCGCGCCGAGCGCCTTGCCGTCGACCGGCTGGGCGGCCGCGGCCTCGGCGATGCCGGAGGCGACCCGGGCCATCGCGCCTTCGTAGCGGGCGCGGGAGTCGGCGGACTCGAGGCCGCCGACGAGGAAGGCGTTGGTGGCCACGGCGTCCGCGCGGAGCAGGTCGACGTGGATCGACTGGGCTCGCACGACCTGCGCGGTGTTGTTGGCGGCGCGCTCCACGGCGGACTGCGAGGCGAGCAGGGCGTTGGCGCTGACGGCGCCCAGCAGCACCGCCGCGATGACGCCGAGGAGACCGAACAGGCGCATGCGCCCCGGCGTGCCGTGCAGCAGCCGCTCGACGATGCTGCTCGGGCCCGGGATGCTGCCGGCGATGGTGCGTGGCGGGTGGCCCGCGGGCGCTGCGGACGACGCGCCGGCCGGGACGGCGACGCGAAGGTTCGTCGGCGGTGCGCTCATGCGGTGTCCTCGGGGTCGGTGGCGCCGGAGGCGGTGGGGTCGTGCTGCTCGTCCGAGACTGCCTCACCCGAGCCGGCCGGACCATCAGGGTCTGCCCTGAGCGTCGCCGGATCCTGCCCGGGTGACAGTGCGGCCTCGTCAGGCGGGCTGACCTCGTCGGGCTGCTCGGTGAGGTCGTCCGCGGTGAGTAGACGCAGCTCGTCGCGCGTCGGCTCCGTGGCGTCCTTGAGCCGCCAGGCGTGGCGGCCGACGGCCTGCTCGAAGACGTTGCGCGAGAAGCGGCCGTTGCCGAAGGCCGGGGTGCGAGGGGTCGCCTGCAGCTGGTGGCGCACCCGGGTGCGGGCCTCGTCGGTCAGCTCGTAGTCGCTGCCGCCGGCGATGGCGTCGAGGATGGCGAGCAGCTCGTCGTCGGTGTAGTCGTCGAACTCGATCGTCGTCGTGAAGCGGCTCGCGAGGCCGGGGTTCTGGGCGATGAAGCCGACCATGGGCTCGGGGTAGCCGGCCACGATGACGACGAGGTCCTCGCGGTGGTCCTCCATCTCCTTGACGAGGGTGTTGACCGCCTCCGAGGCGTACTGGTCGCCGGTGAGGGCGTACGCCTCGTCGATGAAGAGCACGCCGCCGGTCGCCTTGGCGCAGACCTCGGCGGTCTTCATCGCCGTCTGCCCGACGTAGCCGGCGACGAGCTCGCTGCGGTCGACCTCGACGAGCTGGCCCGTGGGCAGCAGCCCGAGCGCCCTGTAGATGCCGCCGACGAGACGGGCGACCGTCGTCTTGCCCGTGCCGGGGTTGCCGACGAAGATCAGGTGGCGGCTCATCTTCGGAGCCCTGAGGCCGGCCTCGGTGCGCATCCTCTCGACGGTGAGCAGGGCCACCTGGCGGTGGATCTCCTTCTTGACGCGCTCGAGCCCGATCATCGCGTCGAGCTCGGCGAGCAGCTCCTCGACCGACTTCTCCGGCTCGGCCGGCTCCTCGGGCTCTGCGGGCGACTTCTCGGGTGCGGCGGTCGCGGTGGCCCCGCCGGCGGGCGTACCCGCCGGACCCATCGGGGAGAGGAGGGAGGGGTCCATCGGTCCGGGGACCGTCGGCCGCATCGTGTCCGGGGCACCGAAGCCCAGACCTGGCATGCCGCTGACGCCACCGCCGAGCGCGCCGCCCAGAGCGCCGCCCAGAGCGCCGCCGAGCGCACCCCCGGGGAACGCCGGCACCCGCTGCGAGGAGAAGCGCGCCGCGGCGAGGTAGGCGCCGGAGGCGGCCGAGGCGTTGGCGATGACCCAGATCGGTGCGGTGCCGAGCATGACGGCCGACGAGGCGACCTCGGTCAGGGCCTCGGCATACTCGAGGGCCAGATCGTGCTGGGAGGCGACGAGGGCCTCGAGGAGGTCGGTCGGGGCCCCGCGCCAGCGGCGCCCGCGTGACGCCGCGTCGAAGAATTCCTCGTTGATGCGCCCGAGGTCGGTGAGCCCGGGGTGCGCCACCTGCGCCCAGACCGGGGCGGCGTCGGGCACGGACTCGGCGAGCGCCGCAGCGACGCGCAGCCCCTCGTCGCGGGCGGCGGCAGGATCGAGGCCGGCCTCCGCAGCGACCTCGCTCAGCTGCTCCAGGCTCTCGGCGAGGCGGGACTCGTCACTGCTCATTCGTCACTCCGGAGGGGCGAGCGGGTGGGGGGAGGCAGACGCCGAGCCGTTGACGCCCTCGAGGTCGTCGGGGGTTCCGGTCGCGCCGGCCGGCGGCGGCGGGGCCGCGCGTACGGGGTCGGGACCGAGCCCGAGCACCCCTCCCGCGGAGGCCTGCCCGAACTTCTCCTCGAGGAAGGCTCCGTGCACGATGATCGCCTCGGCGTCGGCCCGGTTGACGGCGTCGTAGACCTTGTCCATCGTCGTGCCGAGCAGGTCGAGCTGGTCGACGAGCAGCATGACCGAGCTCTTGCCCGCGGCGATGGGCCGGGTGTCGGCCCAGTCGCGCGGCAGGCGCAGGTAGTTGCCGATGGCGACCGGGAGGTAGTCGGTGGCGGTGGCCATGACGCTGTAGCCCTGGCTGCTTCCGATGCCGAGGTTGTCCAGGCGCGGCAGCGTCTGGCGCACGATGCGCGTGACGCGCAGCAGGCGCGAGAGCACCACGCCGGGCACCTTTCCCTCCCGGGCCTGCGCCTCGATGGCGTCGAGCGCCCCGAGCAGCTGCTCCGTGGTGGGTGGTCCCGAGCGCACGGGCTCGGGCGCCTCGGGCCGGTCCATCCCGAACCACGACCGGATCCCCACTGCGTCTGTCCCCTCTGGTGTGTCACGCGCCGACCGTCGACCGGCCTCGCACATCCTGCTCCGCGGCTCGCGCCACGGCGACCCTGCCTCACCTCACCCGCTTACCGGGCGCGTCATCTCCACGCGACGCTCACCGGCTCCCGACGCTCACCGCCCCGAGCCGAGGTCGAGCAGGCCGGGAGCGACGTTCTCCGCGCGCCGGGCGTCCTGCTTCGAGACCCGGTCGAGGTAGGAGCGCGACTTGGCGACCTCGGTCTCGAGGGTGCCGATCGTCGCGGCCATGTTGTCGAGCGCCCGCACCTTGAACTGGTCGATGGTGTCCATCGTCTCGTAGATGTTGGCGAACGCCTTCTGCAACGACTCGATCGACAGGGTCGCGCTCGCGGACTGCTCCTGGATGCGGGCCGAGTTCTGCTTCAGGGCCTCGGAGGTGCGCTCGATGATGCCGGAGGTCGTCGTGTTGAGGGCGGTGATCTGGTCGAGGACGAGCTGCTGGTTGTTGAGCGCCTGCGCCACGATGACGGCGGTGCGCAGCGCCGAGACAGTCGTGGTCGTGGCGCGGTCGACGCCCTTGATCAGCTCGATGTTGTTCTTGATGATGATGTCGATCGCGAGGTAGTTCTGGATCGAGACCGCGAGCTGGGTCAGCAGGTCCTGGTGCTTCTGGCGGACGTAGAAGAGGACGTCCTCGCGGAGCGCCTTGGCCCGCTCGGGGTCGGTCGACTCGAGGGTTGCGACCTGCGCGGCGAGCCTGGCGTCGAGGCGCTCGGCGACGTAGACGTACTGGTTGAGCCGGCCCATCGACTCCCAGAGGTTCTTCTTCTCCAGGTTGAGGGCGACGTTGTCCTTGACGAGCTCGTCCTGGCCGGACTGGAGCGAGTGGAGGATGCCGTTGAGGTGGCTCTGCGCCGACTGGTACTTGCGGAAGTAGTCGGTGACCTTGTCGCCGAAGGGGATCATGCCGAGGAACCTCTTGGCGCCCGCGGCCTGCCCCGGGTCGAGGTCCTCGACGGTACGACGCAGGTCGAGGAGGGTCTTGCCGACCTTGGAGTTGCCGGACAGGCCGCCCTCGTTGAGCGCCTTGACCGGCATCTGGAGCATGCGGTTGGACGACTCGGCGGCGAAGCGCACCTCGTCGTTGCCCATGCTGCGCACGTCGGCGGCCTTGGTCTCCCACTCGGGGGAGCGGGCTGCCGCCTTCGTGAGGGAGTCGAGATAGGTGTCGACCTTGGCGTCGAGGCCCGGCAGGGCTGCCTCGGGGACGGCCGGGGCCATCTTCGGGGCGGCGGTCCCGGCGACGGGAGCCGTCGGCGCAGGGGCGGTGAGGATGAACGCCTCGCCGGGTGGCGGCTCGAGGGGAGCGACCTGGGCGGGCGCGGCATACGCCTGCTGGGCGGCGGGCTGGTCAGTCATCTGGAACGGGTCCTTCCCTCGCGTGCCGGCCGCGTCGGCGACGCGACCGAAGTCCCTCACCCGTCGGCTGGACGCGCCGTGCGGACCGTGTGAGGTACACCCTGGATGGTGCACGACACACGCCGGCGACGCGCTCGTCGGGCGTACGGCCACTCTACGTGCCGCCCCTACGACGGGTGCGTGTTCGTCGCGGTTCCCCAGCCCTTCGCAGGCCGACGAGAAGGTGCGACCACGGCTCGGAGTCAGGGGGGAGGTTCCGAGCCGTGGTCGCGTGCGTGGGGCCCCACACCGTCTGGAACGGGCGGGTTCACCGGTGAGTTCCCGCCGGAGGCTCGCAGGTCAGCCGAACTGCCACGAGCGCTTGCTCAGCCCGAACCAGAAGCCCTCGATCACGCTGCGGTTGTCGAGGCCGGCGGACTCGTAGGCGGCGCCGAGGGTGACGAACAGGGGCGCAAAGTGCTCGGTGCGCGGGTGCGCCTCGTGCGCGGCTGGCGCCTTGTCGAGGAAGTCGAGCAGGCTGTCGACGTCCTGGGCCTTCATGGCCTCCTGCGCCCAGTGGTCGAACTCGGCGCTGGCCCGTGGCGGCAGGGCGTCGGAGCCGCCGCGCGGGTCGAACCAGCGCAGGTTGTGGGTGGTGAAGCCGGAGCCGACGATCAGGGTGCCCTGCTCGCGCAGCGGTGCGAGTCGCCGGCCGATCTCGAAGAGACCGCGCGGGTCGAGCGTCGGCATCGACATCTGCAGCACCGGCACGTCGGCCTCGGGGAACATCTCCTTGAGCGGGACGTAGGCGCCGTGGTCGAGCCCGCGCGCCTCGTCGCGGTGCACCGAGTGGCCGGGCCAGGTGAGCAGCTTCGTCACGTCGTCGGCCAGCGACGGTGCGGCCGGCGCGTCGTAGGTCACCTCGTAGTAGCGCTGCGGGAAGCCCCAGAAGTCGTAGGTCAGAGCGGCGCCGGTGGTCGAGCCGAGGGTTGTCGGGGCATCCTCCCAGTGGGCCGAGACGATGAGGACGTCCTTGGGCTTGGGCAGGTCGGCGGACCATCCGGCGAGCTCGGCCGTCCAGCGCTCGTCGTCGGCGAGCGGGGGTGCGCCGTGGCTGAGGTAGAGGACGGGGGCGGGCATGGCGGTTCCTTCCGAACTGGTTGAAGTCTAAACTATCATCTGGAACGTCCCCTGGGGCGTCATCATTCCCGAGGGCGTATGCCGTCCGCCGCGCTTTCGCGCAGCAGGCACTTCGGCGCGGCCGCCCCCGCACACGCCGTAGAACGCCGGAGGCCCGAACGAGGTCCAGTCTGTCGAGGTCGCCGAGGCCGACCCGGCCGTCCGCGGAGGTCAGGTCCGGGAGGAGCCCGCGTGCCGGCATACGCACGCCCTCTGCGGAGGCCGTGAGGCCGCACCCGCTCCGGGCTGTTACGGTCGGTCCGCGTCCACGTCGGGGCAGCGACGAATCCGCTGCACGTGAGATGCGGGAAGTCGAAGGTGCACCATGGCCGCAGGCAAGGGCCGCAAGCTCGTCATCGTGGAGTCGCCCGCCAAGGCGAAGACCATCGCCGGCTACCTCGGGGGTGACTTCGAGGTCGAGGCGTCCGTGGGTCACATCCGGGACCTGCCCAACCCGTCCGAGCTGCCGGCCGACATGAAGAAGGGCCCGTTCGGCAAGTTCGCCGTCGACGTCGACAACGGCTTCGAGCCGTACTACGTCGTCGACCCGGACAAGAAGAAGAAGGTCGCCGAGCTCAAGCGCCTCCTCAAGGACGCCAGCGAGCTCTACCTCGCCACCGATGAGGACCGCGAGGGCGAGGCCATCGCGTGGCACCTGCTCGAGGCGCTCAAACCGCGAGTTCCCGTGAAGCGCATGGTGTTCCACGAGATCACCCGCGAGGCGATCCAGCGTGCCGTCAATGACACCCGCGAGATCGACTCCGCGATGGTCGACGCGCAGGAGACCCGCCGCATCCTCGACCGCCTCTATGGCTACGAGGTCAGCCCGGTCCTGTGGCGCAAGGTCCGTCAGGGCCTGTCCGCCGGGCGCGTGCAGTCCGTCGCGACGCGCATGGTCGTCGAGCGCGAGCGCGAGCGCATGGCGTTCGTCCGCTCCGCCTACTGGGACGTCGAGGGCGACTTCACGCCCGAGGGCGCGAGCCAGCAGTTCACCGCGCGACTGTCCGCGGTCGACGGGACCCGCGTGGCGACCGGTCGCGACTTCGCCGACGACGGGCGCCTGACCGGCAGGGGCGTCGTCCACCTCGACGAGGCGCTCGCGACGCGGATCGCTGCCGCCTGTCTCCCTCTCACTGCGCGCGTCACCGACGTCCAGGAGAAGCCGTACACCCGCCGCCCGTCGGCGCCGTTCACGACCTCGACCCTCCAGCAGGAGGCCTCCCGCAAGCTGCGGATGAGCTCCAAGAACGCGATGCGCGTGGCGCAGCGGCTCTACGAGAACGGCTACATCACCTACATGCGTACCGACAGCACCACGCTGTCCGACGCCGCGACGACCGCCGCCCGCAGCCAGGCGCGCGACCTGTACGGCGCCGAGTACGTGCCCGACAGCCCCCGCCGCTACGAGAAGAAGGTCAAGAACGCGCAGGAGGCCCACGAGGCCATCCGTCCCGCCGGTGACCGCTTCCGCTCGCCGGCCCAGGTCGCCGGCTCGCTGCGCGGCGAGGAGTTCGCGCTCTACGAGCTGATCTGGAAGCGCACCGTCGCCTCGCAGATGGCCGACGCCCGCGGCTCCACCGCCACCGTCAAGCTCGCCGTCGACACGGCGGTCGAGGGCGCGCAGTCCGTCGAGTTCAGCGCCAGCGGCACCGTCATCACCTTCAAGGGCTTCCTCGCCGCGTACGAGGAGGGCCGCGACGACGAGGCCGCCGCCCGCGCCGACGCCGCCGCCGAGGAGCGCCGCCTGCCCAAGCTCAGCGCCGGCGTCCCGCTCGAGGTCGTGCGCGCCGAGGCCGACGGCCACGAGACGAGCCCGCCCGCCCGCTACACCGAGGCGACCCTCGTCAAGGCCATGGAGGAGCGCGGCATCGGCCGTCCCTCCACGTATGCCGCCACGATCGGCACGATCCAGGACCGCGGCTACGTCTTCAACAAGGGCCAGGCCCTCGTCCCGACGTGGCTGGCCTTCGCCGTGACCCGCCTGCTCGAGGAGCACTTCGGCAACCTCGTCGACTACGAGTTCACCGCCTCGATGGAGGAGGACCTCGACCGCATCGCCAACGGCGACGAGGGCCGCGTCGAGTGGCTCAAGCGCTTCTACTTCGGCGAGGAGGCGACCTCCGCAGCGGGCCTGCGCAACCTCGTCGCGGACCTCGGCGAGATCGACGCCAAGGAGATCTCCACGATCCCGATCGGTGACGGCATGGTCGTGCGCGTCGGCCGCTACGGCCCCTACGTCGAGGAGGTCGTGCCCGAGGGCGTCGACCTCGCGACCGGGGAGGTGGCCGACGGCGCCGAGGTGGCGGCCACGCCGCGCCGTGCCACGATCACCGACGACATCGCCCCGGACGAGATGACGCCCGAGAAGGCGCGCGAGCTGCTCGAGGTCGCCGCCGACGACGGCAAGGTGCTGGGGCGCGACCCTGAGACGGGGCGTGAGATCGTCGCGCGCGCCGGCCGCTACGGCCCCTACGTCACCGAGGTCATCGAGGACGACGACGCCGCTGGTGCCGACAAGCCGAAGGGCAAGAAGGCCGCGAGGCCCAAGCCGCGCACCGCCTCGCTCTTCCAGGGCATGGAGCTCGCGACGATCGGCCTCGAGGACGCGCTCAAGCTGCTCTCGCTGCCGCGCGTCGTCGGCACCGACGCCGAGGGCGTCGAGATCACCGCCCAGAACGGTCGCTACGGCCCGTACCTCAAGAAGGGCACGGACTCCCGCTCGCTGACCTCCGAGCAACAGCTCTTCGACATCACGCTCGAGGAGGCGCTCGCGATCTACGCGCAGCCCAAGCAGCGAGGTCGCGCCGCGGCAACACCTCCGCTCAAGGAGCTCGGTGCCGACCCGGTCAGCGGCAAGCCGGTCGTGGTCAAGGACGGCCGCTTCGGCCCGTACGTCACCGACGGCGAGACGAACGCGACGCTGCGCAAGGACGACGACCCGGCCTCGATCACCCCGGAGCGCGGCTACGAGCTGCTCGCCGAGAAGCGCGCCAAGGGCCCGACGACCCGCAAGCGCGCGGTGAAGAAGACGGCGAAGAAGACGGCCAAGAAGGCGACGGCGCGCACCACGAAGAAGGCCGCCACCAAGAAGTCCTGACCTCCTTCAGGTCGTCCGCGCATCGGGGGCCGCTACGCGGGTTCCGGGGCCGTACGCCGGGCGTGCCCCGCGTACGGCCCCCGCGCGCGCGGTGCAGCCCGGTTGGGCGGGTGGGTCCCCCGAGGCTTGCGTATGCCGTCCCGATGCCGTCACGTCGACGCGGCCGTCGCGCTAGTTTCGGGGCGTGATCGAGATCCGGCGCCTCGAGGCCGCTGACCGCGCGCGCTGGGAGGAGCTCTTCGGCGCGTACATCGCCTTCTACGAGCGTGAGCTCGGCCAGACGGCATACGACAGGGCGTGGCACGAGATCACCGCCGGCACACGGCTGCACGGGCTCGGCGCCTGGCTCGACGGGGATCTCGTCGGGATCACCCACTTCCTCGTGCACCCCAGCTCGAGTGAGCCCGACCTCTGCTACCTCGAAGACCTCTTCACCGACCCGCAGGCCCGCGGGCACGGCATCGCCACGGCCCTCATCGGCACGGTGCGCGACTGGGCGCGCGAGCAGGGCTGCGGCACGGTCTACTGGCAGACGCACGAGGCGAACTCCGTCGCCCGGCGGCTCTACGACCAGGTGGCGAGCTTCGAGGGCTACCTCGTCTACTCCCTGCCGGTGGGTCCCGGCAGTGGCGCCGTCGGCACCCGGTGAGAGGCTGAGCGCATGGCAACCGTCGTCTTCGTCCACGCCCACCCCGACGACGAGGCGTCGCAGTCGGCCGGCTCGATGGCCCGTGCCGTCAGCGAGGGGCACCGGGTGGTGCTCGTCGTCGCCACCAACGGCGACCACGGCGACGCCCCGGACGACCTCGCGGAGGGCGAGACAGTCGTCGAGCGCCGCCGCACCGAGGCTGCGGCCTCCAACGCCGTCATCGGCACGCACCGCGTCGAGTTCCTCGGCTACGCCGACTCCGGGATGACCGGCTGGGCGCAGAACGACCACGACGCCAGCTTCGCCAGGGCCGACACCGAGGAGGCGGCGCAGCGGCTGGCCGCCATCCTGCGCGAGGAGGACGCCGACATCGTCATCGGCTACGACTGGCACGGCGGCTACGGCCACCCGGACCACGTCAAGGTGCACGCCGTGGCCAAGCGTGCCGCCGAGCTCGCCGGCACGCCGCGCTACCTCGAGGGTTCGATGAACCGCGACGCCATGATGCGCTCCTTCGAGGCGGCGGTCGCCGAGGGCCACGACGTCGGCGACTGGGACCCCAACGCGCCCATGGACGACGGCAACCCGCTCGGCAGCCTCGAGAGCGAGCTGCACTGGGCCTGCGACGTCAGCAACTTCCTCGAGGTCAAGCGCTCCGCCCTTAAGGCGCACGCGAGCCAGTCCGACGCCCAGGGGATGCTCCAGATGCCGGTCGAGATGTTCGCCGTCGCGTTCGCCTGGGAGCACTACATCGAGCCCGGCCGGCCCGACGGGATGGTCGTCGGCTGGTTCCTCGACGCCTGAGCCCTCCCGTAGCCTGCGCGTGACAGAGCCGCCTCCTGCACCTACGGCGAAGGGACCCACCGATGGCCGAGATCGACCTCCGGACCGCCACCCCCGAGCAGATCGCGGCCGTCGGACCGGGTGAGTTCATCCGCGCCGTCACCGCCATGCCCGACAAGGACGTCAGGGAGGTCATGGCGAGCCGCAACCGCGGGCTCATCGTCGACGCCATCTTCGGGCGCATGCCGCGGCTCTTCCGCGCCGACAAGGCCGGGTCGACGACCGCCACGACGCACTGGAGCATCACCGGCCGACCGGACGGCGGCGCGGACCAGTGGACGGTGCGCTTCGCCGACGCACCTGCACCACCCTGCCCGGCCACGACGGCGAGCCGGACGTGTCGCTCGCCATGTCGCCCGTCGACTTCCTCAAGATCATCACCAAGCGAGGCAACCCGATGCTGATGGTCATGACGGGCAAGCTCAAGCTCCGCGGCGACCTCGCGTTCGCGGCCGGCATGTCGAACTTCTTCGACATCCCCGAGCCCTGACGACCCTCGGAGGGCCTCCAACCGTCGAAGGGCCACGAACCGGTCCCGGTTCGTGGCCCTTCGACGGTGACTCCAGGTGGTCAGGCGAGGGCGTCGATGATCTCGTTGAAGGTCTTCGACGGACGCATCACCGAGGCCACTTGGTCGGCGTCGGGGCGGTAGTAGCCGCCGATGTCGACCGAGTGGCCCTGGGCGTCGACGAGCTCCTGTGAGATCGTGCCGATGTTGTCCGAGAGGGCCTGCGCGACGGGCGCGAAGGCCTTGGCGAGCTCGGCGTCCTCGGTCTGTGCGGCCAGCTCCTGCGCCCAGTAGAGCGCGAGCCACACGTGGCTGCCGCGGTTGTCGATCTGGCCCACCTTGCGGGCCGGGCCCTTGTTCTCGTCGAGCAGCGTGCCGGTCGCCCGGTCGAGGGTCTCGCCGAGGATCTTGGCCTGCGCGTTGCCGGTGACGCCCGCGAGGTGCTCGAAGCTGACCGCCAGGGCGAGGAACTCGCCCAGGCTGTCCCAGCGCAGGTAGTTCTCCTTGACCAGCTGCTGCACGTGCTTCGGTGCGGAGCCGCCGGCGCCCGTCTCGAAGAGGCCGCCACCGTTGATGAGCGGCACGACCGAGAGCATCTTGGCCGACGTGCCCAGCTCGAGGATCGGGAAGAGGTCGGTCAGGTAGTCGCGCAGCACGTTGCCGGTGACCGAGATGGTGTCCTCGCCCTTGCGGATGCGGCCCAGGGAGTAGGCGATCGCGTCGGTCGGCTTCATGATCTCGATCGTGAGGCCGTCGGTGTCGTGCTCGGTGAGGTACTGCTCGACCTTCGCGATGAGGTTCGCGTCGTGGGCGCGGTCCTTGTCGAGCCAGAAGATCGCCGGGTCGCCCGTGGCACGGGCGCGGGTGACGGCCAGCTTGACCCAGTCACGGATCGGCACGTCCTTGGTCTGGCAGGCGCGCCAGATGTCGCCGGCGGACACGGCGTGCTCGAGGAGCGTCGTGCCCGAGCTGTCGACGACGCGGACCGTGCCGTCGGCGGGCAGCTCGAACGTCTTGTCGTGGCTGCCGTACTCCTCGGCCGCCTGCGCCATGAGCCCGACGTTGGAGACCGAGCCCATCGTCGCCGGGTCGTAGGCGCCGTTGGCGCGGCAGTCGTCGAGCACGACCTGGTAGATGCCGGCATACGAGCTGTCGGGCAGGACGGCGAGCGTGTCCTGCTCGGCGCCGTCGCGGTTCCACATGTGCCCCGACGTGCGGATCATCGCCGGCATCGACGCGTCGACGATGACGTCGCTCGGGACGTGCAGGTTGGTGATGCCCCTGTCGGAGTCGACCATCGCGATGGACGGTCCCTGCTCGAAGCCCTTCGCGACGGCGGCCTCGACCTCGGCGCGCTCGTCGGCGGGCAGGCCCTCGACGGCCTTGAGCACGGCGCCCAGCCCGTCGTTGGGGGAGGCGCCGACGGAGGTCAGCGCGCCGGCATACGTCTCGAAGACGTCGGGGAAGAAGGCGCGCACGACGTGGCCGAAGATGATCGGGTCCGAGACCTTCATCATCGTGGCCTTGAGGTGCACGGAGAAGAGGACGCCCTCCTGCTTGGCGCGCTGCACCTGCTCGGAGAGGAAGTCACGCAGCCGCGCGACGTCCATGAAGGTGGCGTCGACGACCTCGCCGGCCAGGACCGGGATCGACTCCTTGAGCACGCTCGTCGAGCCGTCCGGGCCGACGATCTCGACGCGCAGCGTGTCGTCGGCGGCGATGACGACGGACTTCTCGTTGTGGCGGAAGTCGTGGTCGGCCATGGTGGCGACGTTGGTCTTCGAGTCGGCGCTCCAGGCGCCCATCGAGTGGGGGTGCTTGCGGGCATAGCTCTTGACCGACGCCGGCGCGCGGCGGTCCGAGTTGCCTTCGCGCAGAACGGGGTTGACGGCAGATCCCTTGACCTTGTCGTATGCCGCCCGTGCCGCCTTCTCCTCGTCGGTGGCCGGGCTGTCGGGGTAGTCCGGCAGGTCGTAGCCGGCCGCCTTCAGCTCGGCGATGGCCGCCTTGAGCTGCGGGATCGACGCCGAGACGTTGGGCAGCTTGATGATGTTGGCCTCGGGCGTCTTCGCGAGGGCGCCGAGCTCGGCGAGGGCGTCGTCGAGCCGCTGCTCGGGGCGGAGCGCCTCGGGGAAGCTGGCGATGATGCGACCGGAGAGCGAGATGTCGCGCGTCTCGACCTCGACGCCGGCCTGCTTGGCGAAGGCCGAGACGATGGGCAGCAGCGAGGCCGTGGCCAGGGCGGGCGCCTCGTCCGTGTGCGTGTAGATGATTGTCGAGTCCAACGCGGGTGCTCCGTTCGGGTTGCTGGTCGTGCCGGGATCCAGTCTTCGAGGACCCCGAATAAATCTTGATGTCAAGATATCCGATGCGGGGCGACCGTGGGGCCGCCGTTCCATCCTGCCGGGGTGGCCTCCACCACGCCACGGACGCGCCTCCTAGGCTGGCGCGCGTGAGCACCGACCCCGGCACGGAACCCGAGACGCAGACCGGCACGCATACGGACACTGGCACGCATACCCGCGTCGAGGCCGGCAGTGCACGCCACCTGCACCACCTGCTCGCGACGGAGCAGCGCCGCGGTCGCCTGCCGTCCCTGGCGGCCGCCGTCGTGCGCGACGGCGCCGTGGTCTGGTCCGACGCCATCGGCACGCTCGACGGTCGTGCTGGGGGAGAGCCCGCGGACACGGAGACGCAGTACCGGATGGGCTCCATCACGAAGACCTTCGTGGCCGTGGCGGTGATGCGCCTGCGCGACGCCGGGCGCCTCGACCTGCTCGACCGGTTCGAGGACCACGTGTCCGGCACGCCCCTCGGCGGCGCCACGATCGCGCAGCTGCTCTCGCACGGAGCCGGGCTGCAGGCCGAGACGGAGGGGCCGTGGTGGGAGCGGACCGCGGGCGTCGACTGGGAGACGCTGGCCCGCTCGCTCGTCGGGCAGCGCTTCCGCGCCGGCCGGCGCTTCCACTACAGCAACGTCGGCTTCGCGGCGCTCGGCGAGCTCGTGGCCCGGGCGCACGGCACCGACTGGTTCGAGGTCGTGCGCCGCGACCTGCTCGTGCCGCTCGGCATGACGCGGACGACCACCCGCCCCAGCGGCCGAGCAGCACAGGGGCTCGCGGTGCATCCCTTCGCCGACGTGCTCCTGCCCGAGCCCGAGCACGACGCGGGCTCCATGGCCCCTGCGGGCCAGCTGTGGACCACGGCGTCGGACCTCGCCCGGTGGGCCGCCTTCGCCGGGGGTGACACCGCCGGGCTCCTGTCCGCCGACACGCTCGCCGAGATGTACGAGCCACACACCGTCAACGACGACCCGGGCCAGCCGTGGACGACCGCGCACGGCCTGGGCTGGCAGGTGTGGAACGTCGAGGGCAGGAGGTATGCCGGCCACGGCGGCTCGATGCCGGGCTTCCTCGCCGGGCTGCGCGTCGACGTCGAGAGCGGTGACGGGGCCGTCGTCCTGACGAACACCACGAGCGGCCTCGGGCCGGTCACGCTGGCTTCCGAGCTGCTCGCGGCATTCGTCGAGCGCGAGCCGCGGGAGCCCGAGCCCTGGCACGCCGTCGGCGACCCGTCGCTCCTCGACCTGGTCGGCACGTGGCACTGGGGCCCCTCCGTGTCGACGGCCAGGATGGTCGGCGAGCACCTCGTCCTCGGTGAGCCCGGCCAGGCGCGCGGTTCGCGCTTCGGCCTGGTGGGGCCCGACGAGTGGGTCGGGCTGGACGGCTACTACACGGGCGAACCGCTGCGCGTCGTGCGCGGGCCGGACGGCGCGCCGTCACACCTGGACCTCGCATCGTTCCGCTTCACGCGTACGCCCTACGACCCGGCGGGCGACGTGCCCGGTGGCGTCGACGAGCAGGGGTGGCGCTAGTGGCGGCGCCGGACCCCTCGAGGCTCGTCTGGCCGCGGCACACGGACCGGCTGGCTCTGCGGCCGCTCACGCTGGATGACGTCGAGGCGGTCCTCGCCATCCGCGGCCGGCCGGAGGTCGTCGTGCACCTGAGCCACGACGTCCTGAGCCGTGAGGAGGTGCAGACCCGCATAGCCCAGCGCGTCGAGCGTGGGATGCCCGGAGCGGCCGAGCCGATGCTGGCGCTCGCGGTCGAGGAGCGCCGGACCGGTCGCCTCGTCGGTGACGTCATGCTCCGGCTCGAGCGGAGCCATCGGATCGCGAGGACGCCTACGGACGAGTGGGAGGGGACGATCGGCTACGTGCTGCATCCCGACGTGCACGGCCGGGGACTGGCCGCGGAGGCCGCCGCGGAGCTGCTCGTCATCGGCTTCCGCGACCTGGGACTGCGCCGGATCACCGCGGACGCCTACGCCGACAACGTCCCCTCCAACCGGGTGCTGCGACGCATCGGGATGCGGCACGAGGCCACGCTGCGCGCGAAGTCGCTGGGCAAGGACGGCACCTGGCTCGACGACAACACCTGGGCCCTGCTCCGCGAGGAGTGGACCGGCTGAGGGGCGCGTGCCGCCGACCAAGGGGGGTCAGCGGCGAGGAGGGGTGAGGGCCGCGCGCCGGAAGGGAGTCCGGCTCACGGCCCTCGGGCTGCCCGACCGCCCGAGGGGAACGGTCAGGGCAGGGGTTGTGTCCTCGACGAGCAGATGCCCACCTGAGGCGACATCAGCACCAGGGGTAGATGAAGATGCTGTTGCTCCCGGCGCGGTGGTCGGCGAGCAGGACACTGAACGGCACGGGGTTGGGCACGCTGCTGACGAGGCCTTCCTTGCCGGGACGAACCGTCACGCCGAGCTTCTGTACGGCGTAGTCCAGGGGCACGCCGTTCTTGGCCACCGTCGTGAGCAGGCCTGCGGACCGGAGTGTGGAGATGCCTGCCTGCATGCAGGCCGTGTCCTGGGTGGCGGAGGCCGATCCGGCCGTGGCCAGGACGGCGGTGGAGGCCAGGACGGCTGCGGCGGCGATCGGGAAGACCTTCATGCGCGACTCCTTTGTCAGTCCCCGAGTGTCTATGGTTTGTCGAAGGTTCGACTGCCTCGATTGAACGGGATCGACCGGGCGTCGTCAAGGCTTTGTCTAGCCTTTGCCGAGGCCGGTCGTCACCGGCTCGGGCTTCGTCGAGACGGGCACTTCACCGTCGGTGGTCGCCGGCTCCGGATGCGTGTGACGGGGCCACCCGAACCGGTCGCCGAGGACGACCGCGATGGCGGGCACGAGCAGGATTCGCACGACAAGGGTGTCGAGCAGGACGCCCACGCAGATGATGACGCCGATCTGGGCCAGCACGACCAACGGCAGGACGCCGAGCACCGCGAAGACGGCAGCGGGCAGCGACGGCGTCGTATGCCGTCTGCCCCTTCTTCCGAGGACCTGACCTCCCGGGATGCAGCCCGGGCGACGTTTTTTCGTGGCCTGATCCGCGGTGGGTCACGGGTGCGCGTTGACCGTCTCGGCCGCGCGCTGGCCTGACACCAGGGCGCCCTGGATCGAGGCGGTGTCGCCGTGGTCGCCGCAGACGAGGACGCCGTCACCGATCGTGACCGGCGCCGGATCGCCAGTGGCGGCCTCAGGGCGGGCAGGGCCGACGCGATGCGGTGGCGGATGACCGTCCGCCGGTCCAGATCCAGCCTTGCTGGGTCGCGAGCAGCCACGCCGCGTTGAGCACCATCGAGGCTGCGGCGAGCCACCCGGTGCTCCGCACCCGCTCGCGAACAGCGTTGGTGGGCAACTCCTGCCACACGGCATACGCAAGGAGGCCGAGGTGGATCGGTGTCCAGATGGAGAAGGCGGAAGGTCGCTCAGCTACTTGGCGACTCCAACAGCGCCCGGCGCGCCCGACCCCGTCGAACGGTCAGCCGCGGAGCCGCACGGACAGGCACGTGACGCACCCCTCGAGCTTCTCGAACTCGGAGATGTCGACCGTCGTGACGTCGTGCCCGCGGGCCGCGAGCCGCTGCGCCGTCCGTGGCGCGGACGCCGACATGAGCAGCGACATGCCACCGAGCAGCACGACGTGGGCGCCCGATTCCTCTGGCACGGCGAGGAACTCGCTCCACACCGACGGGTCGTCGACGAGCGGCGGGTAGCCGAGGACCGTCCCGTCGGGCAGCGCGGTCACTGCCGACTTCAGGTGCAGCACCTTCGACACCGGCACCGGGACGACCTTTAGCCGATGGCCCTCCAGGGCGCGGCGCAGCTGCTCGACGCCGGCGAGGTTGGTGCGGCCGCCGACGCCGACCCACACGACGTGCCCGTGCTTGAGCACGTCCCCGCCGTCCATCGTGCCCGGAGCCTCCATCTCGACGGTGCGGTAGCCGTGCGCCTCCAAGGCCTCACGCACGCCCACCCGCTCGGCCCGGCGCTCGGCAGCCCCCGACCGGCACAGCAGCGCGACGTCCCCGTGCACGACCACCTGGTCCTCGATGAAGACGCCGTCGGGACAGTCGTCCGCTGGCGCGGCCTCGACGACGTCCCAGCCCCGGCGACGCAGCACGTCGACGTACTCCTGCCACTGGCGCAGGGCAAGCTCGCCGTCCACCGAGCCCGAGCGCTCGATGTGCGTGACGATGCCCTCCGCGAGACGCGGGGAGGGTCGGCGGACGAGCGCGAGGCGGCGGTACACGCGGCTCACTCTAGGGGCGGCATACCGTGGGACCTCGCGGCCCTTGACCCTCACGCGACGTCAGGCAGGACGCTCGATCCATGACCGGAAGGACGCAGCAGATGACCACCTGGACGGTGGGCCAGGTCGCCGACCTCCTCGGCGTGACGGTGCGAACCCTGCACCACTACGACGAGATCGGGCTTCTCGTGCCGAGCGAGCGCTCGAGGGCCGGCTACCGGCTCTACACCGACGAGGACCTCGTGCGACTGCAGCAGGTCGTGGTCTACCGGCGGCTGGAGATGCCGCTGGACCAGATCGCGACCCTGCTCGCCAGCGGCGAGGGCGCCGCCGACCACCTGCGGCGTCAGCGTGACGCGGTCACGACCCGGCTCGACGAGCTTCGCAGCATCGTCGCGGCCATCGACCGAGCACTGGAGAGAGAGATGAACGACCAACCCGCCCGGACCGAGGACCTCAAGGAGCTCTTCGGCGACGGCTTCAGCGACGAGTACGCGCAGGAGGCGCAGGAGCGCTGGGGTGACAGTGACGCGTGGAAGCAGTCGCAGTCGCGCACCAGCCGCTACACCAGGTCCGACTGGGAGCAGGTCAAGGTGGAGGCCGACGCGGTGAACGCGGCCTTCGTCGCGGCCCTCCGGTCGGGGGAGCCTGCCACGAGCGGGCCCGCCATGGACGCCGCCGAGCAGCATCGCCGCCACATCCAGGACCGCTTCTACGACCTCACCCACGACTTCCACCGGGGCCTCGCCGACATGTACGTCGCCGACCCGCGCTTCACGAAGACGTACGAGGACCTGGCGCCCGGCCTCGCGGCATACGTCCACGACGCCATCCACGCCAACGCCGACCGACACGGCTGACCGACAGGTGAACGCGGCGGGGGAGGGCGACCTCCCCCGCCGTAGCCTTTCCGTATGCGAGTTGGTGTCTTCGGTGCAACGGGTCAGGTCGGCGGGGTCATGCGTGCGCTCCTCGAGGAGCGCGACTTCCCCGTCACGCAGGTGCGGTTCTTCGCGTCGGCGCGCTCGGCCGGAACGACGTTGTCGTTCAAGGGTGAGGACGTCACCGTCGAGGACTCGGCCACGGCCGACTTCTCCGGGATCGACATGGCCCTCTTCTCCAACGGTGGCGCCGCGTCGCGCGAGCTCGCGCCGAAGGTGGCGGCGGCCGGCGCCACGGTCATCGACAACTCGAGCGCGTGGCGCAAGGACCCCGAGGTGCCGCTCGTGGTCTCCGAGGTCAACGCCGCCGACCTCGACGACATCCCCAAGGGGATCGTCGCCAACCCCAACTGCACGACGATGGCCGCGATGCCCGTGCTGAAGCCCCTGCACGAGAGGGCCGGGCTCGTGCGGCTGCACGTCTCGAGCTACCAGGCCGTGAGCGGCTCCGGCGGGGTGGGCGTTCGCGAGCTCGACGGCCAGCTGCGCGGGGCGTATGCCGCGGGCGACCCGGCCGGGCTGGCGCTCGACGGGCGCGCGGTGGCCGTCCCCGACCCGACGGTGTATGCCGTCCCGGTCGCCTTCAACGTCGTGCCCCTCGCGGGGTCGATCGTCGACGACGGCTCCCTCGAGACCGACGAGGAGCAGAAGCTGCGCAACGAGTCGCGCAAGATCCTGCACATCCCCGACCTCCGTGTCTCGGGCACGTGCGTGCGCGTGCCGGTCTTCACCGGTCACAGCCTCGCCATCCACGCGCAGTTCGAGGGCGACATCACGCCGGACGAGGCGCTCGAGCTGCTGGGCAAGGCTCCCGGTGTCGTGGTCACCGACGTGCCCAACCCGCTCGACGCCGCCGGGCGCGACGAGGTCTTCGTCGGCCGCGTGCGCGCCGACCAGGCCGCTCCCGAGAACAAGGGGCTCGTGCTCTTCGTGGTCGGCGACAACCTGCGCAAGGGTGCGGCCCTCAACGCGGTCCAGATCGCCGAGGAGCTGCTCGCCCGCCGCTGATGCGCCCGTCCCACCAGCGAAACACACCGAGCAGGTCACAACCCACCGCGATCCGATCCCGGTGGGTTGTGACCTGCTCGGTGTGTTGCGGGGAGAGGGCGGCAGTTCGGGCGTCTGTGGTGACGGTGGGGTCGCATAGGCTCGGGACGTGACGGAGAACCTCGCAGCCGCGACCCGCCGAGTCGACACCGCCCCCGGCCTGTTCGTGTGCTTCGAGGGCGGTGACGGGGCTGGCAAGTCCACCCAGGTGCGCCTGCTCGCCGAGGCGCTCGAGGGCAAGGGCCGCGACGTCCTCGTGACCCGTCAGCCGGGTGGCACGCCGCTCGGGGCCCGCATCCGCGAGCTCCTGCTGCACGGCGAGCACGTGGCGGCGCGCGCCGAAGCGCTGCTGTTCGCCGCCGACAAGGCCCACCACGTCGACCAGCTGATCAAGCCGGCGCTCTCCGAGGGGCGCGTCGTGATCACGGACCGCTACGTCGACAGCTCCATCACCTACCAGGGCGCCGGCCGCGAGCTCGGCCGTGACGAGATCACCGACCTGCAGCACTGGGCCGTCGGCGGCCTGCTGCCCGACCTGACGATCGTCCTCGACGTCTCGCCCGAGGTCGGCCGCGAGCGGCGCGGCGACGTCCACGACCGCCTCGAGTCCGAGGCCGACGCCTTCCATGCCGCGGTCCGGCGCGGGTACCTCGAGCTGGCCGCCGCCGACCCCGAGCGCTACCTCGTCCTCGACGCGAGCGAGCCGGTCGAGCGCCTGCACGCAGCCGTCATCACCGGCCTGGACCGCGTCGTGGCGCTGCGCCGATGACCGTCTGGGACGACCTCGTCGGGCAGGAGCCCACGATCGAGACCCTGTCGCGGGCCGTGAGCGACGAGTCGGCGATGACGCACGCCTGGCTCTTCACGGGGCCCCCCGGCTCCGGGCGCTCGACGGCCGCCCGGGCCTTCGCCGCCGCGCTGCAGTGTCCCCAGGGCGGCTGCGGGCAGTGCCGCGAGTGCCGCACCGCCCTCGACGGCAGCCACGCGGACGTCAAGGTCGTGGCCACGGAGGGCCTCTCGATCAAGGTCGCCGAGGCCCGCGCACTCGTCCAGGAGGCCGCGCTGCGCCCGTCGGTCGGCCGCTGGCGCATCATCATCATCGAGGACGCCGACCGCCTCACCGCCTACACCGATGCTCCGGCCGACGCGCTCCTCAAGGCGCTCGAGGAGCCGACGCCGCGCACGGTCTGGATGCTCTGCGCGCCGAGCCTCGAGGACGTCATCGTCACGATCCGCTCCCGGTCACGCCACGTCCGGCTCCGCACACCCCCGGTCGAGGCCGTCGCGGAGCTGCTCCAGCGCCGCGACGGCGTCGACGCCGCGATGGCCCTGTATGCCGCCCGCGCCGCGCAGTCGCACATCGGCCTCGCGCGCCGGCTGGCGCGCGACGAGCAGGCCCGAATCCGCCGTCGCGACGTCATCGCCATGGCCACGAGGATCCTCGGCGTGGGCGACGCGATCGGCGCGGCCGCCGACCTCGCGCAGATCGCCGAGGAGGAGTCGACGGCCTCGAGCGCCGAGCGTGACGCCGCTGAGCGGGCCCGCCTGATGGAGACGCTCGGTGCCGACCCGAGCGCGCGCACCCAGCCGCCGCACATCCGGTCGCAGGTCGCAGCGCTCGAGCGGGAGCAGAAGACCCGCGCCACCCGCGCGGCCCGGGACGTCGTCGACCGGGCCCTCGTCGACCTCACGTCGATCTACCGCGACGCGCTCGTGCTGCGCCTGCGCTCCGACGTCGACCTCGTCAACCCGGACGCCGTCGACAAGGTCCGCGCGCTGGCCGGCGCCCTCGGCCCGGAGCAGCTGCTGGCCGCGATGGATGCCATCAACGAGGCGCGTGAACGGATCAACGCCAACGTCTCGCCGCTGCTCGCGCTCGAGGCGATGGCGCTGCAGCTGCGGGTGCCGCGCGACCTCGGCATCTGACCGGCGCGGTCAGGGCTCGATGCGGTCACGACCCGGGACGGCGGCGGAAGAGTACAGGTCCACCGGTTACCGTTTCCGCCATGACGTCACGTCCTGCCGCCATCGGTCGCGCCCTGTCCGCCATGGCGGCGACCCTCGCGGTGCTGCTGGCCACGGGGGCGTGCACGACGAGCGAGCCGCCCGTGACCCCGCCCAGTCGCTCCGGCCTTCCGGCCGCGACGGCGGCCCCCACGCAGGCGCTCGCGCCCTACTACTCGCAGAAGCTGAACTGGACGAGGTGCGGCAGCCTCGAGTGCGCCGACCTTCGGGTCCCGCTCGACCACTTCGCTCCCGACCCCGCCAAGGACCTCACCATCAAGGTGGCCAGGGTCAAGGCCCTCGACCAGGACAACCGGCTCGGCTCACTGCTCGTCAACCCCGGCGGGCCCGGCGCGTCCGGCATCGACTATGTCCGGGCCGGCGCCGAGACGATCGGCGGCCCCGAGGTGCGGCGCTACTACGACCTGGTCGGCTTCGACCCGCGCGGGGTCGCGAGCTCGGACCCCATCGACTGCCTCGACGACAAGGCGCTCGACCGCTTCCTGGCTGCCGACCCGACGCCGGACACCAAGGCCGAGGAGCAGGCCCTGATGACCGAGTCCAAGGCCATGGCCGACGGGTGCGCGGCCGACAACCCGGACCTGGTGCAACACCTGTCCACCGCGGACGCCGCGCGTGACATGGACATCCTGCGCGCCGCCGTCGGTGACCCCCAGCTGAACTACCTCGGCAAGTCCTACGGCACGTTCCTCGGCTCGACCTACGCAGACCTCTTCCCGCAGCGCGTCGGCCGTGTCGTCCTCGACGGCGTCGTGCCGCCCGACCTGACGAGCGCCGAGCTGGGCGAGGGCCAGGCCCGTGGCTTCCAGATCGCGACCGAGGCCTACGTCGAGGACTGTGTCAAGGAGGACTGCCCGCTCGGGGACACACCCGAGGCAGCCCTGAAGGGCCTCGACGCGTTCTTCTCCGAGGTGGACCGCCATCCGCTGCCCACCGGCGACCCGAGCGCCCCGCAGCTGACCGAGGGCTGGGCGCGTCTCGGCGTCGCCGTCGCCCTCTACGACCAGGGGTCGTGGGGCATCCTCACCGACGCGCTCAACGCGGCGAAGGCCGGCAACGGCGCGAGCCTTATGCAGCTGGCCGACGCGTACGCCGACCGCCGCCCCGGCGGGGGCTACCAGGGCAACCTGATGGAGTCGATCTACGCCGTCAACTGCCTCGACCGCCCCGACAGCCCCGACCTGTCGGCCTACGAGCAGTACGCCAAGGACTTCTCGGCCAAGGCCCCGACGTGGGGCGCCAACCTCGCGTGGGGCGCCCTGCCCTGCGGGGTGTGGCCCGTGAGGTCGGCCGAGGGACCGCACAAGATCAGCGCGCGCGGCAGCAACCCCATCGTGGTCGTCGGCACCACCCGCGACCCCGCGACGATCTACGAGTGGTCCAAGCGGCTGCGCGACCAGCTCGACAACGCCGTGCTCGTCTCGTTCGACGGCGACGGCCACACCGCCTACGGTCGCAGCAACACGTGCGTCGACAGCGCCATCGACGCCTACTACGTGCAGGGGCGCGTGCCGAAGGACGGACTCACGTGCTGAACGAGGACCCGCACGCCGACGACCTGCCCGAGGCCCCTGCGGGGTATGCCGCCCTGCCGTCCACCTACCCGCCGCCTGCCCCCGGTGCCGGTGGGGACACGCCGGCGCCGCCCGGCGGGTCCGCGGCGGCGAAGCCGGCGCATTCGCCGTTGCGGGCGGTGCTCGCGGCCGTCGCCGTCGTCGCCGTCGTCGCTGCCGTCGTCCTGGCCGTGTGGCGCATCGTCGACCCGCCGCCCGTGGCCCAGCCGCGGCTGCCAGGCACGGTGGCTGTGGGCCCGTCGTCGCCGTCGCCCGCCTCCCCGACCTCACCGGGCGCAACGGCTGCTGGTGACTACCCGGCCGCGCTGGCCGCCTACTACACCCAGCAGCTGGGCTGGTCCCCGTGCTCCGACAACGCCAAGCACGAGTGCACGACGATGCAGGTGCCCGTCGACTACGCCAAGCCGACCGGTGACCGTTTCACGCTGGCGCTGCGCAAGGTGCCCGCCAGCGACCCGGCCAAGCGGCTCGGCTCGCTCGTGATCAATCCGGGCGGTCCCGGCGGATCGGGGGTGGAGTACGCCCAGTATGCGTCGTTCGTCTTCTCGCCCGCGGTGCTGGCGGCATACGACATCGTGGGCTTCGACCCCAGGGGCATCGGCGCGTCGAGCCCGGTGCGGTGCCTGACCGACTCCGACATGGACCTGCTCTTCAGCGACGACCCGACGCCCGACTCGGCGGCCGAGCGCTCCCAGCTGCTCGCCGACGTCGACGGGGTGACGAAGCGGTGCGCTGCGCGTGGCGGCGAGCGGGCGATGCACCTGAGCACTGCCGAGGTCGCCCGGGACATGGACATCATGCGGGTGCTGCTGCACGATGAGAAGCTGAACTTCTTCGGCGGCTCCTACGGCACCTTCCTCGGCGCCACCTATGCCGACACCTTCCCGAAGAAGGTCGGCCGGATGGTCCTCGACTCCGCCTTGTCGCCCAACCAGACCGACGAGCAGGAGATGACCTACGACATCCAGGGCTTCGAGTCCTCGATCGACGCCTTCATCGACTGGTGCGTCAAACGCACCGACTGCGCCCTCGGCAGCGACAAGGGCAGCGCGCGACAGAAGATCGTCGACCTGCTCGACGCCGTCGACAAGCATGGCCTGACCACGAGCAAGCCGGGCCTCACCCGCATCGGCGAGGGCTGGGTCGGCTTCTCGATCTTCATGTGCCTCTACTCGGACACCTCGTGGCCGACGCTCAACAAGGGCCTGGCCCAGGCGTTCACCGGCCAGGGCGACATCCTCCTCGCCAAGGGCATGTCGGTCGTCGAGCGCAGCGTCAGCGGTGCCTACTCTCCCACGACCTACCTGCAGGCCATGATCCCGGTGCGGTGTGCGGACTGGCCGCGGTCGACGAACGACCCGGCGCTGGCCGCAGAGCAGAAGAGGGCCAAGGCCGGCCACCCCCTGTGGGCGCGGATGACCGGCGAGATCTACGACAACTGCCGCACGTGGCCCACCGCCGGACGCACCCCCAAGGGCAGCAAGCTCGCGGTGGGGGCCGACCCCATCCTCGTCATCGGCAACGAGCGCGACCCGGCGACGCCGATCGGCGGCACGAAACAGCTCGCGGAGGACCTCGCCTCGGGCGTTCTGGTCACGTCGGACCACAACGGTCACGGCACCTACTACGCTGGCAACCCGTGCGTGGACTCCGCCGTGGACGGGTACCTGCTCCTGGGGACGGCGCCGGCCGACGACACGACCTGCTGAGCCGAAGGCGCCCGGCCCTCGCCTCGCCCGCGATCCTCGCGGTCCTCCTGCTGGCCGTCGCGCCCACCCATGCACCGGGTTCCGGGCCGTCGGCGGGTGGCGCCGTGACAGCAGGTGTGGCCGCCGTTTCCGGCGCGCTCGGCACCTCCCCTGCCACCTGAAGGAGTGCGTCGACCAGGGCGACTGCGATCCCGGAGACCACGGCGGTGCGGCCCGCAGGGAGCTGCTGGACCTCCTCGGCCGGCTCGACCGCAAGCCACTCCCGAGCGACGCCGACGGCATCCCGCTCCTGAGGGAGGGCTGGGCCGTGACGGCACTGGGCGCGGTCCTCCTCTACGAGGAGTCGTGGCCGGAGGTGGGGGAGGCACAGTACTCCGCGCTCGACGACGGTGACGGCACCTGCCTCGTGTGGTCGGCGATGCACGCGGTCATGCGCGACGACGACGACACCGAGACGTGGTCGCCGGCTTCGGTGACCGAGCCGTCGGAGATCGAGCCGTGACGGCCGCCGTCGGCCAGCGCCGTGTGCGTCACGTCGAGCACCCCGCCCACGAGGCCGGCGACCGCGTCCACACCGTTCGGCCGCGGCTGCTCGGCGCGGACCCGCACCTCCGGACCTCCGTGGGTGTCGTAGGTCATCGCCTGCATCGTCGGGGTCTGCGCGTCGCTCACGTGGTCCTCCAGGTCCGGTGGTCGGTCCGTCTCACGGCTCTCCCCGGAGCCAAGGCGGCGGGGGTGGCGAGGCCTTCCTCGCGCTCATCGCACGCCCCGTGGGAGGCGTCGCGTGGGCCCGGAGGCGACCTCTCGCCGCGATTTTTCTCCCGTCGAGGTCATGCGTATACTCAACCTCCGTGTCCGGTCGCGTTCGCCGCGATGGTCACGACCAGCCGCTTTAGCTCAGTCGGCCAGAGCGATTCACTCGTAATGAATAGGTCGTCGGTTCGATTCCGACAAGCGGCTCGGCACGAGGCCCCGTCACCTGCGTTCGTCGCGGGAGGCGGGGCCTTCTCCGTGCCGGCGCCGCGGAGCCGGGATCAGGGCAGCCGCCGTCTGCGGCCCGAGACGCCCAGCCAGGACAGGTTGCACAAAAGGCGAAGGAGCCCACCTGCGCGCGCAGGACGGGCTCCTTCGAGGCTGGTGCGGATGGGGGGGTGCGTGCCAGCCGTGGGGGGTGTTACAGAAGCGACACTAATGAACGTGTCGACCGCTGTACGCGGTTTCGGTGAAATTGCTGCCACTAGTTTCGATTGACCGCGTCTGCAGTGGTTTGGGCTGTTAGGTCGCCGACACGGTGTCAGTCGTCCCGTGTGGCTGCGCTTGCTGCAGCACGTGCCGCCAGCCCCACGACAGGAGGACCGCGGCCGCCCCGGCGGCGACCGTGACGGCATACGCGGGGGTGTGCCCGCCCCAGTCGGCGAGCCGTCCAGCGGCTGCCGCGCCCACGGCATATCCGAGGCCGGTGGCAGCAGCGAGGACGGTCATGGCCGCGCCCGTTCGCGCGGCTGGCGTGACCCGCTCGGCCAGCGTGAAGGTGGTGATCATGTAGGGCGCGACGGTGCAGCCCAGGACCAGAAGCACCGGGACGAGAGCGGGCAGGGAGCCGACGAGCAGCAGCGGCGCCGAGAGCACGAGCAGGCCGACGGCGAACCACCGCAGCCGCGACGGCAGGGCGAAGGACGCAGGCAGGGCGGCGACCGCGAGGCCGGCGATGACGCTGCCGACCCCGAGCAGGGCGTGGAAGTACCCCGTCAGACCCGGGGAGCCGGCGGCGGTGGCCAGCACCGACGTGCCGGTCTGTACCGAGCCGAAGACCGTGCCGACGACCAGCTGGGCGACGCAGAGCACGACGAGCGCGGGGGTCAGCAGCCGGCCGGGGGGCTCGCTGCCTGCCGAGGTCGCGGCGTGCGTCAGTGCCGCGGTCTCGTGCAGGGCGAACCACGTCCCGAACACGGCGAGGCCGGCGGCCGCAAGCGCCAGGGCGGCGGTCGGGCTTGCGAGGGACACGCCGAGACCCACGAGGGCCGGCCCGAGCACGAAGGACGCCTCGTCCGCGGCGCCCTCGTAGGAGAAGGCTGCGTCGACCAGCCGGTGCTGGCGCGCGCCGGTCGCGGCGGTGATGGGGCGCCACCGCACCCGCGCCAGCGGGCCGATCTGCGGCAGCAGCAGTCCCGCCACCGCACTCGCCACGGCGGCGACACCCCATGGCAGGCCCGTGCCCACGACGAGTAGGACGGCGACGAGCCCGGCAGCCCCCGCCAGCGACTGGACCGCGACGACGCGTCGCTGTCCGAGCCGGTCGGCGCGCGCGCCCCAGAACGGTGCCCCGACCGCGTTCGCGACGGCAAGGGCGCCGGCGCAGGCGCCACCCGCGCCGTAGCTGCCGGTGGCCGAGGAGACGAGCAGCAGGGTGCCCAGCTGGCTCATCGCGAGGGGCAGCCGGGCGAGGAACGCCACGACGATGTAGGTGCGGCCGGTCAGGCCGAAGAGGTGGCGGTACGAGGCGAGGGGTGACACGGGCAGCTCCGGGGTGGTCGCGGGGTGCGCGACAGTGGGTGCGCGCCTACCCGCCCATCAGGCCACGCCGGATCCCTGTGCGCGTCCAGTGTACGGCGCGTCCACGGTGACCCGTGACCGCTCACGACGAAGGCGGGCACCCCCGCCGATGCAGGGATGCCCGCCCGTCATGGGCAGCCGCTCGCGTCAGCGCAGCGGCGCCACCTGCGAGGTGGCGGACTTGCCCGCCGTGCGCGTCGAGAAGCCGGCCGAGGTGCCGGTCGGGACGTTGGGCGAGATGTCGAAGCGGCCGGCGACGTCGACGAGGACGTTGGTCGTGCCGGCGTTGTTGTAGATGTTGAACTTGTACGCCGCGCTGAGCCCGACCATCGCCATGTTGGCGACCGTCTGGCCGGCAGCCGGGTTCAGGTTGCTCGCGGACGAGCGGGCGACGCCGTTCTCCCACATGGTGACGAAGGTGGCCGCGGTCGGGTTCACGGCGGTCGCATTGGTCACGAGGGCGACGGTGCGGGAGTTGGCGACCGTGCTCGGTGCCGTGACCGTGCGGGTCGTCGTGGGGCCGAGCGTGGTCGTGCCCAGGCCCGAGCGCGTGTCGACGATGCGCTTGGGGACGCCGGCGCTGCGGAAGCGCAGGCCGTCACCCTTGGCGTAGACGCCCACAACGTCGACGACGACGTCGACCGTGCCGGCGCTCGAGTTGCCGACGGCGAAGTCGATCAGGGGCGTGCCGTCGGGGTCCAGGCGGTGCGTCACCGGGACGATGACCATGTTGGACGTCGTCTGTCCCTTGGCGAAGTTCAGGTTGGAGGTGTCCGGGATGGCGTTCTCGTCGCTGTTCCAGGCGACGAGGAAGCCCTTGTCCGCGGGGCGGACCGCCGTGACGTTGATGGCGAGCGCGGCGATGTCGGCCGTGCCGGTGCCGTAGTCGATGGACGTCGTGCGATAGGTCTGCGGGTTGAGCGCCGGGGCGTCGTCGGCCGTGCGGGTGTCGAGGACGCGCCACGGGTCGTCGGTGAAGTAGTCGACGGCACCGGCGGGCCGGGTTGTCGTGGACCCGACGTAGTAGCCCTGCACGTCGGCGATGACGTTGGTCTGGCCGACCGCGTTGCGGATGCTGACCCAGCCGTCGCTGCTGACCGGCACCGTCACGAGGTTGGCGCGGCTGTCGCCGCCGACGAAGTTGACGCTCGAGGCGTTCGGGACAGCGGCGCCCTTGGGGTAGGCCACGATGTTGCCCGCCCGGGTGGGACCGGTGACCGTGAGGTTGAGCACGACGGCGAGCACGCCCGACGACGGCAGGCCACCACGGCCGTTGACCTTGAGGTTGAAGACCTCGCCGGCGTTGAGAGGCCGGCCCAGCGAGCCCCCGCGGGTGTCCAGCAGTCGGGCCGGGGCGAGCGACACGTAGGCGCCGTCGGCGACGCCGGTCGTGGCGGCCGGCGCGGCCGGGACTGCCGCGGTAGCGGCTGCTGCCGAGAGGGCGCCACCGACGCCGGCCGAGGTGAGGACGAGGGCTGCGGAGAGCCCAGAGATGACAGACCGCCGCACGGCAGGTCCCCCCTGTTTCTGTGAAGCTGTCCCTGCGACAGCGTGCCCGCGGAAACTACCACCGGAAATGTGCCCTATGGGGTGGAATGGGTCGGCTTCCCGGCGGCTCAGTCGGGGACGTGGTGGGCGGCCGTGACGGTGGGCGAGGTGCGGTAGATCGCCTCGACGATGCCCGCCCCCAGGGCCCCGACGGCGAGCGACTGCCGGACCAGGGCGGCGGGCGCGTCGAAGTCGAAGAACTGGCGGAGGGTGGGCAGCACGAACGCGAGCACCGCCAGACCGACCATCGCGGCCACGAGCGCGGCCTTCCAGGGCCGGAAGGGCCGGGCCAGCACGACGAGGATCCAGAAGAAGACAGTCAGGAGCGTCAGCGTCGCGCCGCTGCCCGGCTGCCAGCACGCGACGTCGGCCGTCGTCCGGGCGCCTGCCTCGATGCCGCAGCGGGCCGCGAACTCGCTGCGCGGCACGCCGTAGCTGCTGCCGGCAAGCAGGTAGGAGGCGATGACCGCGAGACCGGCGACCGCTCCCGACGGCACGGCGAAGCGCAGTATGCGAGCGAGGAAGCCGGGCAGGTAGCGGCGTCGGTTCGGCCCGAGGGCGAGGAAGAACGCCGGGATGCCGATCGTCACGGCGGACACGAGCGTCAGGTGCCGCGGCAGGAACGGGAACGGCACGGCGATGAGGGCGGCGGCCACGATCGCGACGAGGCTCATCGCGTTCTTGGCGACGAAGAGGTTGGCGACGCGCTCGACGTTGCCGATGACGCGCCGCCCCTCGGCGAGGACATCCGGGAGGTGGGAGAACCTCCCGTCGAGCAGGACGAGCTCGGCGACGGCCTTGGTGGCCTGCGCGCCGTTGCCCATGGCGACGCCGATGTCGGCGTCCTTGAGTGCGAGGGCGTCGTTGACCCCGTCACCCGTCATGGCGACGACGTGCCCGTCGGCCTGGAGGGCATGGACGAAGGCGCGCTTCTGCTCGGGCGTGACGCGGCCGAAGACCGTGCGCGTCGCGAGCGCCTCGCGCAGGGCGAGCTGGTCGTCGGGAAGGGTCCGGGCATCGACCGGCTCGCCGACGTCGAGCCCGACGGCGCGCGCCACGGCGGCGACGGTCACGGGGTTGTCGCCCGACACCACCTTGATGGCGACGCCCTGCTCGGCGAAGTAGGTGAGCGTCGCCCTCGCGTCGGGGCGCACCTGCTCGGTCAGCGTCACGAGCGCTGCGGGCACGAGGTCGGACGGCAGGGTCGGCTCGGAGAGGTGCTGCCCGCTTCGTGCGAGGAGGACGACGCGACGGCCGGAGGCGGCGAGCTCGGCGACCTGCGCCTGGATCGCGCCCAGCACGGCGGCCGACGAGGGCTGGGGGTCGACCGCGAGCAGCACCTCGGGAGCGCCGAGCACCCAGGTCGAGCGCTCGGCGAAGCAGGCCGCGCTCCACTTGCGGGACGAGTTGAAGGGAATGGTCCGCGTGCGCTCCCAGCCGGGCGACTCCACAGCTGCCGCCACGGCCTTCAGCGTGCCGTTGGCGTTCGGATCGTCAGCGAGGGCGCCCAGCGCACAACGGATCTCGTCGGCGGCCTGCCCAGCGAGCGGGCGTGCCTCCTCGAAGGCGATCTCGCCCGCCGTCAGCGTGCCGGTCTTGTCGATGCACACGACGTCGACGCGCGCGAGGCCCTCCACGGCCGGGAGCTGTTGCACGAGGACGTTGCGGCGGGTCAGCTGCACCGCCGACAGCAGGAACGCCACCGACGTGAGCAGCACGAGCCCCTCGGGCACCAGGCCGACGACGCCGGCGGTCGAGCGGATGACGACCTCGCGCCAGCCCCGCTCGCCGACCGTGCGCCACTGCGACCAGATCGCGATCGGCAGGGCCGCGACGATGACCCAGGTGATGTACCTGAGCAGGGTGTTGATCGACTCCTGAATCTCCGAGCGGGTTCGCGTGAACTTCCTTGCGTCAGCTGCGATCCGGTTGACGTAGGCCTCGGCCCCGACCCGGCTGGCGTGGTAGCGGCCCGATCCCGCGACGACGCTCGTGCCCGACAGGATGCCGTCGCCGGCGCCGTGTGCCACGGGGTCGGACTCCCCGGTGAGGTTCGCCTCGTTCAGCTCGAGGCCGGCGCTGCCGACGAGGGTCCCGTCGGCCGGCACCTCGTCGCCGGTGCGCAGCTCGATGAGGTCGTCCTGCACCACCTGGTTCGTCGGCACCACCCTCACCTCACCGTCGCGCACGAGGCGTGTCGTCGGGGCGTTGAGCAGTGCCAACCGGTCGAGCTTGCGCTTGGCGAGGTACTCCTGCACGACACCGATGGCGGAGTTCGCGACCAGCACGAGCCCGAAGAGCCCGTCGGCGATCGAGCCCGTGACCACGACGAGGACGAAGAGCGCGCCGAGGATGGCGTTGAAGCGGGTCAGCACGTTGGCGCGGACGATCTCGCCGAGCGAGCGCGAGGTGCGCTCGGAGAGCTGGTTGACCGCGCCCCGCGAGACGCGCTCGGCCACCTCGGAGCTCGTCAGGCCCTCCGGCCGGGTGAGCGTCACGTCGCCCACCCTCGCCCCGTCCGTCGTCACGCGGTCATTGTCGTATGCCGCGTGCCCGGGCCGACGGGGAACGCGTGCGAGCGCTCGGGTGGGCCACCACGGGGCTCGCGCGACGGCATACGGCCTCGGGCGAGGGCGCGGCCGACGAAGGTTACTGATCGGTCCTCGGACGGGTTCGGGGCACATGTCGGATCGTGGGACGATATAGGGCGTGACTGAGTCGATCCAACGTGCCCGCGCCACCACTGCCTCCTACTCGATCACGATGCGGATCCACGCCGGCACCGACCCCGCCGTCATCGGGGCCCTGGCCGTCAAGGTCGCCGAGAGCGGCGGCATCACGACGGCCCTCGACATCGTCGACTCGCACCCGGACCGCCTCGTCATCGACCTCACCTGCTCGGCCAGCAACGCCGAGCACTCGACCGAGGTCGTCGACGCCGTCGAGACGCTCGAGGGGGTGCGGGTCCACAAGGTCTCCGACCGCGTCTTCCTGCTGCACCTCGGCGGAAAGATCTCCGTCGAGTCCAAGGTCAACCTGCGCAACCGCCAGGACCTCGCGATGGCCTACACCCCCGGGGTGGGCCGGGTCAGCCAAGCGCTCGCAGACCACCCCGAGGACGTCCCGAAGCTGACGATCAAGGGCAACTCGGTCGCCGTGGTGACGGACGGCTCGGCGGTGCTCGGCCTCGGCGACATCGGCCCGATGGCGGCGCTGCCGGTCATGGAGGGCAAGGCTGCACTCTTCAAGCGCTTCGCCGACATCGACGCGTGGCCGATCTGCATCGACACGACCGACGTCGACGAGATCGTGCGCACGGTGGAGCTCATCGCCCCCGGCTTCGGCGGCATCAACCTCGAGGACATCGCGGCGCCGCGCTGCTTCGAGATCGAGGCCAAGCTGCGCGAGCGCCTGTCGATCCCCGTCTTCCACGACGACCAGCACGGCACGGCCATCGTCGTGCTCGCAGCCTTGAAGAACGCGCTGCGGATCATCGACAAGAAGCTGCCCGACGCGCGGATCGTCGTCTCCGGCGGCGGCGCGGCCGGCTCGGCGATCGTGCAGCTCCTGCTCGCGGCCGGCGCCATCGACGTCACCGTCTCGGACCGGCCCGGCCTGCTCAACCGGGCCGACGAGTCGCTGACGCCGGCCTGGCGCGAGCTCGCCGCCAAGACCAACCCGCGCGGGCTCACCGGCACGCTGCGCGACGGCCTCCAGGGCGCCGACGTCTTCATCGGCGTGAGCGCCCCGCGCATTCTGCAGCCCGAGTGGATCGACGAGATGGCCGACCGGCGCATCGTCTTCGCGCTCGCCAACCCCGACCCCGAGGTCGACATCTACGAGGCGACCCAGCGGGCGACCGTCGTGGCTTCGGGCCGCAGCGACTACCCGAACCAGATCAACAACGTCCTCGCGTTCCCCGGCGTCTTCCGCGGCCTGCTCGACGCCCGCGCGACCGACGTCACCACCGAGATGCTGATCAGGGCCGCGGACGCCATTGCGTCCGTCGTCACGGACGAGCAGCTCAACCCGAACTACATCATCCCCAGCGTCTTCCAGCCCGACATGAGCAAGACCGTCGCCAAGGCGATCGTCGACTGCGTGCCCAAGGCCCCCGCGAAGAACATCCCGATGACCGGCGCGAACTGAGGGCCGACCGACCGGATGACGAGCACCACCCGATGACGAGAACGACCCGATGACGACCACCCAGCCAGGCCAGCGCTACGCGCTCGACGGCCGCCGCGCCTGGGCGGTCTGGGCGGCGGCCATCGCCGTCTACGTCCTTGCGGTCTTCCACCGGACCTCGCTCGGTGTGGCGGGGCTGGAGGCTGCCGACCGCTTCGGCATCAGCAGCGCGCAGCTGTCGACCTTCACGATCCTGCAGGTGTTCGTGTATGCCGCGATGCAGCTGCCGGTCGGGGCGCTGCTCGACCGCTACGGCTCGAAGAAGCTGCTCGGGGTCGGCCTGACGCTGCTGACCGTGGCCCAGTTCGGCTTCGCGTTCGTGCACTCGTTCCCGGCCGCCCTGCTGTGCCGGGTGCTGCTCGGCATGGGCGACGCCATGGTGTTCATCTCGGTGCTGCGCATCGTCGCGCTGTGGTTCTCGCCGCGGCGCACGCCCATGGTGACCCAGCTGACCGGTGTCCTCGGCCAGCTCGGTGCCCTGGCGGCGGCGGGCCCGCTGGCCGCGGCGCTGAGCCGCTTCGGGTGGACGCCGTCGTATGCCGTCGCAGCCTCGGTCGGCGTGCTCAGCGGGGTCGCGCTCGTGCTCGTCGTCAAGGACAGCCCCTACGTCGACCACCACCGCGACGAGCTGAAGCTGCGTGCCATCGCCCGCACGCTACGGGCCGCGTGGCTCGTGCCGGGCACGCGGCTGGGACTCTGGTCGCACTTCACGTCGCAGTTCGCCGCCAACATGTTCACGATGCTGTGGGGCTTCCCGTTCCTCGTTGCGGGACAAGGGCTCCCGTCGTCGACGGCCAGCATCATGCTGATGGTGATGGTCGTGACGTCGGTGGTCTCCAGCCCGGTCATCGGCACGCTGACGATGCGCTTCCCCTTCTCGCGCAGCACCCTGGTGCTCTGGATCGTCGCCGCGGCGATCGCGGCGTGGACCGTCGTGCTGCTCTGGCCCGGCCGAGCGCCGCTGTGGCTGCTCGTCGTGCTCGTGGTGCTGATCGCCGTCGGCGGGCCCGGCTCGATGATCGGCTTCGACGTGGCCCGCACCTTCAACCCGCCCACCCGGATCGGCAGCGCCTCGGGCATCGTCAACACCGGTGGCTTCATCGCCACCCTGGCCGCGGTGGCCCTGGTCGGCGTGGTGCTCGACCGGGTCTCGCCCGGAGGCCCCTCGACCTGGGACGTCGACTCGTTCCGGGCCGCGATGACGGTGCAGTACCCCGTGTGGGCCCTGGGCGTCGTGCAGATCCTGCGCTACCGCCACAAGGCGCGCCGCGCGGCCCTCGAGGCCGACCCCGACGCCTACGCCGCCATGCGGGCCGGCAGCTCCGTCACCTTCCACTGACTGAACCGTCGAGAGGCCACACTTCGCGGGGCCGCACCCGTCGAGTGGCCAAGGTCTGCGGTCTAGCCTCCTCGGAGGAGGAGCGATGACGACGTGGGCCGACGTGGACGACCTGGCCGGACGGCTGCCGGGTGCGGAGCTCGCGCTCGCGGGCGAGGGGCTGCCCGCTTGGCGCGCCGGACGGCATACGTTCGCGCGGTTGCGTCTCGACGACGACGGGCGGGAGCTCGTCCAGGTGTGGACGGGCGAGATGGACACCGCGCAGGCGCTTGCCGACCGCCGCGACGTCTTCGTGCGGATCGACACCTTCCGCTTCCGCGTCACGATGTGGGCGCTGGTCGACCTCCTCGACCGGCGTGAGCTCGCCGAGCTGCTCCTCGACTCCTACGACATCCGCGGTGGCCGCCGCAGGCGAGGCGACGTCGGACTCACCCAGCTGCTCAGCTGACGTGCGCCGAGCCAGAGTCTCGGCGACCGCCGAAATTGCCAGGGTTTTCTCAGGTTGAGGGGTAGAGGGGTCGAGCCGGCACGACGGAGACCCCGCCGGCCCCTGACCACCGGGAGGCACGGATGGCTGCACCAGCTCCGACCCGGACGAGGCTCACGTCCGACCAACGCAACTCCTTCCTCGCCGCCTACCTGGGGTGGGCGATGGACGCGTTCGACTACTTCCTCGTCGTTCTCATCTACGCCGACATCGCCAAGGACTTCCACAAGTCCCTGCCCGAGATGGCCTTCATCACCACCATGACGCTGATCATGCGGCCCGTCGGCGCCTTCATCTTCGGCTTCTGGGCCGACCGCCGCGGTCGCCGCGTCCCGCTCATGACGTGCGTCGCGTTCTACAGCATCGTCGGCTTCGTCTGCGCCTTCGCGCCCAACTTCGCCGTGCTCATGGTCCTGCGGATGCTCTACGGCATCGGCATGGGGGGCGAGTGGGGCCTCGGCGCAGCCCTCGCGATGGAGAAGCTGCCGACCCAGCGCCGGGGCTTCTTCTCGGGCATCCTGCAGGGCGGCTACTCGATGGGCTACCTGCTCGCCTCGCTCGCGTTCCTCGTCGTCAACTCGTGGCTGGGACTCTCGTGGCGCTGGATGTTCGCGCTCTCGATCATCCCGGCCGCCATCACCTTCTTCATCCGCTCGCGGGTCGTCGAGTCCGAGGTCTGGCGCGAGGCCGACCAGCGCGTGCGGCAGACGAGCACCTCGGTGCGCCAGCTGCTCGGGAACCGGGCCATCTGGCGTCGCTTCATCTTCCTCGTGCTGCTCATGACGGCATTCAACTGGATGAGCCACGGCACCCAGGACGTCTACCCGACCTTCCTCAAGGCCACCGACGACGGCGGGGCGGGTCTGGCCAAGAGCACGGCGTCGTGGATCGCCGTGATCTACAACGTCGGTGCGATCGCGGGCGGCGCCGCCGCCGGCGCGCTCTCCGAGCGCTACGGGCGCAAGGTGATGATCATCCTCTGTGCCGCGCTGGGCCTGCCGATCGTGCCGCTCTTCGCCTACTCGCACACCGTCGGCATGCTGGTTCTCGGCTCGTTCCTCATGCAGGTCATGGTGCAGGGCGCCTGGGGCGTCATCCCGGCACACCTGACCGAGCTGAGCCCCGACGAGATCCGCGGGTTCTACCCGGGCGTCACCTACCAGCTCGGCAACTGCCTCGCGGCGTTCAACCTGCCGATCCAGGAGTCCATAGCCAGCACGCACGGCTATCCCTTCGCGCTGGCGGTGACGATCGTGCCGGTCTTCCTCGTGGTGATCGTCCTGACCGCCCTCGGCAAGGAGCGCCGCGGCCTCCGCTTCGGCACCCCGGAGAGCAGCCTGCTCGCGTCCGGAGCCTCGAGTTTGGCGTCCGAACCGTCCGCCCGCTGACGCAGCGGCGGTCCGGACAGGCGAACGCCGCGCCCCCAAGTGGGGGCGCGGCGTTCGTGTCGCGGATCGCGGGCGGGGCGTTCGGAGGCGCTCGGAGGCGTTCGGCGCGGTCCCGCTTCCGTCAGGCGTCGCCGACGGTGAGTGCCTCGGCCTCGGTCCGCGAGGTGACGGCCTCGGCGCCATGGCCGGGAGCCTCGTCCAAGGCGCTGATGATTCGGCGGGCCGTGAAGAGCACCAGGACGGCCAGCACCACGGCAGCCGAGCCCACCCAGAACGGCAGGTGGATCGACTTCTCGCCGAGGTTGCCGGCGAGCCAGGGAGCGACCGCGCCACCACTGAAGCGGACGAAGGAGTAGGCCGCCGACGCGACGCCGCGCTCGACCGGGGCCACCTTCATGACCGTCTCGGTGATGAGGGTGTTGTTCACGCCCAGGAAGGCGCCGGCGAGGATGACGCCGAGGACGAGGACGGTCTTGTTCTCGGTCCAGATCGCCATGGCCGCGAGGATGACCGCGAAGCCGAGGAGTGCACCGCTGATGCCGGCCAGCGTGCCGAACCGGCGCTGGATCATCGGGGCGACGAAGACGGACGTGATGGCGAGCAGCACGCCCCAGCCGAAGAAGATGAAGCCGATCTCGTGGGCGCCCATGGCGAGCGGGAAGGGCGTGAACGCGAGCAGCGTGAAGAAGCCGAAGTTGTAGAGCAGGGCCGTGATGCCGACGGTGAGCAGACCACGGTGACCAAGGGCCCGGAGCGGGGCCGAGAGGGAGGTCGGGGTCTGTGCCGGCGGAGTCTTGGGCAGCGTCGTGAGGGTCGCGATGAAGGCCACCGCCATGAGCACGGCCACGCCGTAGAAGGGCCAGCGCCACGAGATGCCGCCGAGCCAGCCGCCGAGCAGCGGGCCGGTGGCGATGCCGACCCCGAGGGCGGCCTCGTAGAGGATGATCGCCTGCTTCACCGAGCCGGATGCGGCGTTGACGATGGTGGCGAGGGCGGTCGCGATGAACAGCGCGTTGCCGAGGCCCCACAGGGCGCGGAAGGCGACGATGCCGCCGACGGTGTCCTGGCTACCGGCGAGGGCCGCGCCGACGATGATGAGCGCGAGGCCGAGCAGCAGGGTGCGCTTGGCGCCGACGCGGCTGCTGACCCAGCCGGTGCCGAGCATGGCGATGCCCATGACGGCGAGGTAGCTGGTGAAGAGCAGGGAGACCTGCGAGGGACCGGCGCCGAGCTCGTCGGCGATCGGCTTGAGGATGGGGTCGACGAGGCCGATGCCCATGAAGGAGATCACGCAGGCGAAGGCGATCGACCAGACGGTCTTGGGTTGGCGCCACATGGTGGTGGTCATCCGTCCTTTCGGGTGGGGTGCGAGGCGGGGGTGGTGCCCGCCGCGGCGGCGGCGAGCAGCTCGTTCATGACCTCGATGGCGACCTGGACGCGGGCGAGCGCCGGGTCATCGAGCTGGTCGAGGGCGGGGGAGAGGACATCCAGTCGGGCTCGGCGCACGCTCTCGAGCGCGGCACGGCCCTCGGCGCTGAGGGAGACCACGGTGGCCCGGGCGTCCTCGGGGTCGGAGGCGCGGTGCACCCAGCCGGACGCCTCGAGGCGCTGGAGCTGGGTGGTGGTCGTCGGCTGGCTGCTGTGGTCGGCGGCCGCGAGGGTGCTGACCCGAGAAGGCCCCAGCTCGTCGAGGAGGGCGAGCAGTCGGGCCTGGGCGAAGGGCACGTCGAAGGATGCGTGACGGCTGGCCCAGCGCGAGAGTCGCGCGGCTGACCGCAGCAGCTCGTTGCCCAGGGTGGTCGGTTCGCTCACTCACCCCAATTTACATAGATAACCTATGCATATCAACTCGGGGCGAGGCCTTCACGTGGGAAAGCCCCGACTCGTCGGTCTTCCATCCGTCGAGTGGGCACTTTCCGGCGCCAGGTGTCAGCCGAGCTGGCGCAGGACGCCCTCGGCGATGTCGGCCAGGTGGTCGAGGTCCGCGAGGTCGAGCACCTGCAGGTAGACCCGCTCGGTGCCGACCGCCTCGAACTCCTTGATCTTCTGGGCGACCTCGTCGGCCGAGCCGGCCAGGCCGTTCTCGCGCAGCTCGTCGAGGTCGCGCCCGATGGCGTCCGCGCGGCGGGCCAGGGTCACCTCGTCGTTGCCGACGCAGACCACCTGGGCGGCCGAGTAGGTCAAGGACGCAGGGTCGCGGCCGGCCTCGGTGGCCACCCGCTGGACCCGCTCGAAGAGCCGACCGGACTCGGAGGCGGAGGTGAACGCCGCGTTGAACTCCGCGGCATACCGCACGGCGAGCGCCGGCGTGCGGCGCTTGCCGCCACCCCCGATGATGATCGGCACGCCGCCCTCCTGCACGGGCTTGGCCAGGGCGGGGAGTCGAGCACCGGGTAGTGGGCGCCCTGTCGGCTGAACGTCGCTCCCGGCTCGGTCGCCCACAGGCCGGTGATCACCGCCAGCTGCTCCTCGAGGCGGTCGAAGCGCTCGCCGAGCGGCGGGAAGGGGATCCCGTATGCCGTGTGCTCGGCCTCGTACCAGCCCGCGCCGAGTCCCAGCTCGACCCGTCCACCGCTCATCTGGTCGACGCCGGCGACCTGGATCGCCAGGGGTCCGGGCAGGCGGAAGGTGGCCGAGGTGACGAGGGTCCCGAGCCGGATCCTGGAGGTCTCACGCGCCAGGCCGGCGAGGGTGGTCCAGGCGTCGGTCGGGCCGGGACCACCGTCGCCACCCATGTGCAGGTAGTGGTCGGAGCGGAAGAAGCCGCTGAAGCCGAGGTCCTCGGCGGCCCGGGCGACGCGGAGCAGGTCGTCGTAGGTGGCGCCCCTGCTGGGGCTCGGTGAAGATGCGCAGATCGACGGTCATGCTCCGTGCAACAACCGGTCAGGCGCGGACAATTCCGTCCACGACGACCTCGAGCATGGGTCGCACGTCGAGGTCTGTGTGGCTGGTGTCGGCGACGCTCGCGACGCCGCTGACGAGCCGCATGACGTTGGCGGCGTCGACCCCCGGGCGCAGGTCGCCGTCGTCGCCGAGGTGCTCGATGACGCGTCGGTTGGCCTCGCTCATGACGCGGCACTTGCGGTACATCGGCGAGGCGGGGTCGTCCATCGCCGCGCAGATCTTGCTCGCGGCGCCCCGGTGGAGGGTGATGTGGTCGACGAAGTGCTCGAACCAGCCGAGCAGCATCTCGCGGGCGGGCAGGCCGGTGGCGATCGCGGCGTCGGCGTCGGCGGCCACGCGGTCGGTCCAGTCCTGCATCAGGGCGTCCACGAGCGCCTCGCGGGTGGGGAAGTGGCGATAGAGCGTGCCGGGACCCACCCCGGCGCGCTTGGCGATCTCGTCGAGGGAGCAGTCCGTGCCGCGCTCGGTGAAGACGACGCGGGCCGTGGCGAGGATCTTGTCGTAGTTGCGGCGGGCGTCGGCACGCATCGGCCGACGTGACTTCCCGGCATCTTCCGTGGCCGCCTGCGCGGCCGAGTCGCCTTCTGTCGCGGGGGATTTCGGTGACTCATCGAGCGTCGCCCTGACGGCGTCGGCAGAGGTCACGAGAAAACTCCCTTGCTAAACGGAGACTCTCTCCGTATTGTCGGTCAAGCAGAACCGGAGTGGCTCTCCGCTAATCGTACCGCCGCCAGCCGTGACTGAGGAGCCGAGCACCATGACCACGACGATCCACCCCACTCGACAGGCACTTCGCGTGCACCTGTCCCACCTCGCCACCACGCACCGCGCGCCCCTGGTGCCCCGCCGCCTCCCGACCAGCGGGACCCGTACGCAGCGCACCCGGGCCACCTCCTTCACGCCCATGGCCCGCGACCCCTACGTCGACGGGACGCCGCGCACCCAGTCCCACGAATCCTGAGGTCAGAGATGTCGACCACCACCAGAACCACCGACGGACACGCGTCCACTCCCCGTCAACCCGCCGCGTCTGCATCGGCGCCCGCCCCAGACGCCCGCCGCGGCGCCATCGGCCTCGGAATCGTCCTGGTCGCGCAGCTGATGCTCGTGCTCGACGCGACCGTCGTCAACGTCGCGCTGCCGCACATCCAGACCGACCTCGGGTTCACTCCCGCGGGCCTGTCCTGGGTGCTCAACGCCTACACCCTCGCCTTCGGGGGCTTGCTGCTCCTCGGCGGCCGGCTCGGCGACGTGTTCGGGCGGCTGCGCACCTTCGAGATCGGTCTGGCCGTCTTCACCGTCGCGAGCCTCCTCGGCGGCCTCGCCACGTCTCCCGCCTGGCTCATCGCAGCGCGCACGCTGCAGGGCGCCGGTGCCGCGATGGCCGCCCCGAGCGTGCTGGCCCTCGTCACGACGAGCGCGCCCAACGAGGCCGCGCGCAACCGCGGGCTCGCGCTGTTCACCGCCGTCTCGTCGGCCGGGGCCTCGATCGGCCTGCTCCTCGGCGGCGTCCTCACCGACTTCGTCAGCTGGCACTGGACCCTCTTCGTCAACGTGCCCATCGGCGCCGTAGTGCTCGTGCTCGCCCGCCGCTTCGTCACCGAGACGCCGCGGGTGCGGGGTCGTTTCGACGTCGTCGGCGCCGTCAGCGCGACGCTCGGCTCCGTCTCGGTCGTCCACGGCTTCATCAGCGCTGCCGACCGAGGCTGGACGGCCCCGCTGACCGTCGGCTCCTTCGTCGTCGGGCTCGCCCTTGTCGGCCTCTTCGTCCGGACCGAGGGCCGCGTGGCGTCGCCGCTGCTGCCGCTGGGGCTGGTGCGCAACCGCACCCGTGGGGGAGCTCTGGTGCTCATGGCCCTGGTCGTCGGCGCGCAGTTCTCCACGTTCTTCCTCGTGACGCAGTACCTCCAGCTCGTCCTCGGCTTCAGCCCCGTCGCAACGGGCGCCGCGTTCCTGCCGCTCAGCCTCGCGATCTTCGCGACATCCCGGGTCAGTGCCCGCCTCGTCGCGAAGGTCGGTCCCCGGCCGATGCTCCTCGTGGGCACCCTCGGGCTCACGGCGAGCTTCATGTGGCTGAGCACCCTGTCGACGACGAGCACATATGCCGCCCACCTCCTGGGTGCCCTGGTGCTCAACGGCGTCTCGGCCGCTCTGGTCTTCATGCCCGTTACGGTCGTCGTCCTGGGTGGCGTCGACCGCACCCAGGCGGGCACGGTGTCGGGGCTGCTCCAGACCGCGCAGCAGCTCGGCGGCGCCGTGGGTCTCGCCGCGATCGTCAGTGTCTATGCGTCACAGGCCGTTCCGGGCGAGTTCGTCCCCGGAGTCAGGCCCGCCTTCCTCACCTCGGCGAGCTTCACCCTCGTCGCGCTGCTCGTCGCGGGCTTCGTGCTCCGTTCCCGCCCGGTGCCGCAGGCCGTGCCCGGGTCCGAGCAGCCCGAGCCGACCCGCGAGACCGTGATGGTCGCGACCGCGGACGGCGCCGAGACCGGCTGACCCGCGATCACACCCGAACCGCTGGGGCCGGTCGCGGGCAGCCCGCGCGAGCTCGACGAGCTGCTGCGGTCGGCGATCGCCCACGACCCCAAGCCCGCCGACCGCGAACGGCACTCGAGCTCGCCACCGGCTGGGCGGCATACGCCATCAGCTGGCGACCGAGCCCGCGGACCAGGCGCCCTCGGGCGCGTGGGGAGCGGGGCGCTCGCCGGCCTGGCCGCCGCCACCTTCGCCGTCCACACCCTGGCGACATGGCTGACCCTCCGTCTCCTGGGGTGAGGTGACGGAGGGTCGCGGTCAGCTGGCTCTGGCTCAGCGCCCCTGCGGCATGGACCAGCGGGCGGTCGACACGCCCTGGTCCTTGGCGCGCTGGAGCGCCTCGGTGACGATCTTCTCGGCGGCCTCGCGGTTGCCCCAGTCGGAGCCCTCGACGTGCTTGCCGGGCTCGAGGTCCTTGTAGCGCTCGAAGAAGTGCTGGATCTCCTTGAGTCGGAACTCGTTGACGTCGCCGATGTCCTGCACATCCGTGTTGCGCGGGTCGACGGGCACGCAGAGCACCTTGTCGTCGCCGCCGGCCTCGTCGGTCATGTGGAAGACGCCGATCGGGCGGGCCTCGACGACCACGCCGGGGAAGACCGGCTCGGGAAGGAGCACCAGGGCGTCCAGGGGGTCGCCGTCCTCGCCGAGGGAGTCCTCGATGTAGCCGTAGTCGGCGGGGTAGGCCATCGGCGTGAAGAGGTAGCGGTCCAGGCGGATGCGTCCGGTCTCGTGGTCGACCTCGTACTTGTTGCGCTGTCCGCGCGGGATCTCGATGGTGACGTCGAACTCCACGTCTTGCCCTTCTTCACGGTCGTCGGATGTCGGCTCGGGTGCCGGAGCACTCGGCGGCGGCTGACAGAATCGTCCGCGACAGTGTGTCAGCAAGGAGCACTCTTTCGCGAAACAGTGGCTGATGACGGACGGGGGTGTTGGGCGCGTGGCACGCAAGACGCGGCCTCGAGGGCAACGCACGCCCGGCCTCACCTACGGCATGGCGGTCGTGTGGTCGCTCGTGGCGATCCTGCTCGGGTATGCCGTGCTCGACGTCGCGGACGCAGCCCCCGGTGTGCTGACCCTGCGTCCC
>NZ_JBYTCI010000029.1:0-43983 GCF_058790095.1 Terrabacter sp. FW104-15G4B
GTCCCACCCGACCCGCGGACGGCCCCGGGGTGGAATGCGCGGGAGCCCGGGCTCGCTACTAGGGTGTTCACCACGTCGGCATACGTCGGCCAGTCCCTCCCGTGTCGGCTTGCGTCGGCCCGGATCGGGTAGGTCCGACCGCACGTTCCACGAAAGCAGAGGTAGCCATGGCTGACCCCGCCCGCGCCCGCAAGATAGCCGACCGGATCAAGGTCATCGTCGCCGAGTACCTCGAGTTCCGGCTCAAGGACGAACGCCTCGGCTTCGTCACCATCACCGACGCCCGGGTCACGGGCGACCTCCAGCACGCGTCGGTCTTCTACACCGTCTTCGGCAGCACCGAGGAGCGTCAGGCCACGGCCGACGTTCTCGAGGCGAACAAGGGCCGCATCCGCTCGGCGGTCGGCAAGGGCATCGGCATCCGCCTGACGCCATCGGTCGAGTTCATCGCCGACGCCCTGCCAGAGGGTGCCGCCCACCTCGAGGACCTCGTGGCCCAGACCCGGGCCCGCGACGAGGAGCTCGCGCGCGCTGCCGCGAACGCGAAGCCGGCCGGCGACCCCGACCCGTACAAGAAGCCGGTCGACCGGAGCCAGTCCGACAGCGACGCCGACGCCGACGACACCGTGGACGCCGAGGTGGACGCGGACGTCGAAGCCCGATGACCGACCGCTCGGGTCTGCTCGTCGTCGACAAGCCGGCCGGGTGGACCAGTCACGACGTCGTCGCGCGAGCCCGGCGCCTCTGCGGCACCCGCCGCGTGGGGCATGCCGGCGCGCTCGACCCGATGGCCACGGGCGTGCTCGTGCTCGGCGTCGACCGCGGCACCAAGCTGCTGACCTTCCTCGTCGGTTGCGACAAGGCGTATGCGGCGACGATCCGTCTCGGGATGGCGACCGTCACCGACGACGCCGAGGGAGAGGCGACCGAGGCGCTGGGCGTCGGGGACGTTCCGGCGCTCGAGGCCGCCCTGCCCGGCGCCGTGGCGGCCCTGACCGGGGACATCCAGCAGGTGCCGAGTGCGGTCAGTGCGATCAAGATCAAGGGCGTGCGCAGCTACACACGCGTGCGTGACGGGGACACGGTCGAGCTGCCGGCCCGCCCGGTGACCGTGAGCCGGTTCGACGTCCTCGCGGTGCGTCCGGGCAGGGCCGCAGTCGAGGTGGGGCCGGAGTTCGACGTCGTCGACGTCGACGTCGAGGTCGAGGTGTCATCGGGCACCTACGTGCGGGCGCTCGCCCGGGACCTCGGCGCCGCCCTCGGCGTCGGTGGGCACCTGACCGTCCTGCGGCGCACACGGGTGGGCCGCTTCGGGCTCGACGTCGCCGTCTCGCTCGACGAGCTGGCGGCCAGGTCGGAGGTCGACGGGCCGGACGGCATACCCCTGCTCCCGATCTCGGAGGCGGCCCGTGCGCAGCTGCCGGTGCACGCCGTCTCGGCCGAGGAGGCGGTGGCGCTCGGCTACGGCCAGCGGATCCCGAGCGCGGTCGCCGGTGCGCCTGCGGTGGCGGCGATCGACCCGGGCGGGCGACTCGTCGCCGTCCTCGACGAGACCCGCGCCACGGCGCGCGCCAAGGTGGTCTTCGCCGCGTCCGGCGCTGGGGCCTGAGGGCGTGCCCGCGCAGTCGCGCGTCGGACCGGCCACTACAGTGGGCGCCGTGCAGCGCTGGTACGGACTCGACGACATCCCGGTCGACCTCGGGCCCACCGTCGTGACCCTCGGCAACTTCGACGGGGTGCACCGCGGTCACCGTGAGGTGCTGACGCGCGTCGTGCGCGAGGCCGGCGCCCGCCACGCGATGCCCGTGGCCGTCACGTTCGAGCCGCACCCGATCGCGGTGCTCTACCCCGAGCGCGCGCCGGCGGCCGTCATGTCGCTCGAGCAGCGCCTCGACGCCCTCGAGTCGGTGGGCCTGGCCGCCGTGTTCGTCATCGAGTTCACGCGAGAGTTCGCGGAGCAGACGCCCGAGGAGTTCGTGCGCAGCACCTTCGTCGACGCCCTGGGGGCGTGTGCGGTCGTGGTCGGCAAGGACACCCGCTTCGGGGTGCGGAACTCCGGTGACGTCGACACCCTCCGCGAGCTGGGGTCGGCCCACGGCTTCGAGGTCGTCGCCCTGGAGGACATCGGCGAGGGTGCGCGCTGGAGCTCGACCCAGCTGCGTGGCGAGCTGCTGGCCGGCAACGTCGAGCACGCCGCCCAGATCCTCGGCCGTCCGCACCGCGTCACCGGCACCGTCGTGCACGGCGACCACCGCGGCCGCGAGCTCGGCTACCCGACGGCCAACCTCTCGCAGGACCACGAGGGCCTGGTGCCCGCGGACGGGGTGTATGCCGGGTGGCTCGTCCGCCTCGACCTGGACCCCACCGCCCCGGACCGCACGCTCCCGGCGGCCGTGTCGGTCGGGACCAACCCGACGTTCGACGGCCACCAGCGGCGCGTCGAGGCCTACGTCCTCGACCGCACCGACCTCGACCTCTACGGCGAGCGGGTGGTCGTCGACTTCGTCTCCCACCTGCGCCCCACGCTGAGGTTCGACTCCATCGACGCGCTCGTCGAGCAGATGGCCCAGGACGTGGCACGGTGTCGCGCGATCCTCTCGGCGATCGTCCCGTCGTAGCGAGGCCGGTGACCGGGCCCGCGGCGCCGCGCCCTGGGGCGCGTATGCCGCATGGCGTGCGGCGGATGGTCCCCTCGGGACGGTCGTGGCTGCAGGTCGACGTCGGCCTGCTCATCGGCGCCGTCGGCCTGTCGCTGGTGGGCGTCGTGCTGGTCTGGTCGGCCACCCGCTCCTCGGTCGGGGGAGCTGCGGCGCTCAAGCAGCTGGTGGCGCTTGCGGTCGGCGTCGGTGGGGCGGCCGCGCTGACGCGGTTGGACGTGCGGTCGGTGCGTGCGGCGGCTCCCGTCGTCTACGTGGTCGGCCTGCTGGGTCTCGCGGCCGTCGTCTCGCCGCTGGGGACCACCGTCAACGGCTCACGGTCGTGGATCCGCCTGCCCGGGGGGATGACGCTGCAGCCGTCGGAGCTGATGAAGGTCGCCCTCGTCGTCGGCCTCGCCATGCTGCTCGCCGAGCGGTCGGAACGGGGGCTGAGACAGCGCCACCGGGACGTCGCGCTCGCGTGGGTGGTGGCCGGCATTCCCGTCCTGCTCGTCCTGGCACAGCCCGACCTCGGCTCGGCCGTCGTGCTCCTGGCGATGTCGGTCGTCGTCATCGCCGCTGCCGGCGCGCCGGCATCCTGGACCCTCGCCGTCCTGGTCGTCGACGCGGGCGCCGTCGTGGCCGCTTTTCTCACCCCCGCGCTGTCGGCCTACCAGCGCAACCGGCTGCGGGCCTTCCTCGACCCGTCGCTCGACCCCCAGGGCATCGGCTACCAGACCCGCCAGGTGCGCATTGCCATCGGTTCAGGTGGTCTCGGCGGCCAGGGCCTGTTCGAGGGGCGCCAGACCCAAGGCGGGTTCATCCCCTTCCAGGAGACCGACTTCGTCTTCTCGGTGGCGGGCGAGGAGCTCGGCTTCCTTGGTGCGGCAGGTGTGGTCCTGCTCCTGGCGTTTCTCGTCGTGCGCTGCGTCGTCGTAGCGAGGCGCGCCGACGCGTTCGGGCGCCTCGTCGCCGTCGGGGTCGCCGTGTGGTTCGGTGTGCAGGCCTTCGAGAACATCGGGATGAACCTGGGCCTGATGCCGGTGACCGGTCTGCCCCTGCCGTTCGTGTCGAGCGGCGGGTCCTCGCTCATCGCGTCGTGGCTCGCCCTCGGCCTCGTCGGCAACGTGGCCGCGACGTCGAGCCGCCGGGAGCGGCGCCGGACGGTCCGTGCGGTGCGGCCGGTGCGCCGTTGACGGCGGTGGTGGCGCTGGGGGCGGCCGTGGCGAGGCGGTGGCCCTACGGTCACGTTTCGATGTGGGCGGAGCGCCGACACGTGACTGCGGCGCCGATTGTTGACATCATCCCGGCATGGCGGCCGCCGCAGACGCCGATGACGCGCAGCCGCAGTGACAAAGGAGTCAACATGCCCCTTCAGGCACTGGCCGACCGGCAGGTCGACCGCAACGTCCTCGACGGACGTGCGCCCAGCGTCGGCGCCCTCTTCCGCGGCCGGGTCCGGGCCACCCCCGACGCCCCGGCCTACCTCTACTTCGGCGACGGCGGGACCGAGCTGACGACGCTGACGTGGCGGCAGACGTACGACATCGTCGAGCAGTGGGCCGCCGGGCTGATCAGCTTGGGCGTGCAGCTCGAGGACCGGGTGGCGATCGCCTCGACCACGCGGGTCGAGTGGATCCTCGCCGACCTCGCCGTCATCTGCGCGGGCGGAGCGACGACGACCGTCTACCCGACGACGATTGCCGAGGACGTCGCCTACATCCTGACCGACTCCGGCAGCGCCATCGTCTTCGCCGAGAACGAGGAGCAGGTCGCCAAGCTGCAGCACGTCCGCTCCGAGGTGCCCGGTGTGCGCCAGGTCGTCGCGCTGACGGGGCCGGGCAGCGAGGACGGCTGGGTCATCACCACCGACGAGCTTGCCGAGCGCGGCCGGGAGTGGCTGGCCGCGACCCCCGACCTCGTCGACTCGCGCATCGACCAGCTCACCCCGGAGTCCCTCGCCGTGGTCATCTACACGTCCGGCACGACCGGGCGCCCCAAGGGCGTGCGCCTCGTCCATGACAGCGTCGTCTACGAGGGGGCCGTGATCGACGCCCTGGGCACCTTCACCAAGGACGACCTCCAGTTCCTGTGGCTGCCGCTCTCGCACGTCTTCGGCAAGATGCTGCTCGCCACGGGGCTGCAGATCGGCTTCCCGACCGCGGTGGACGGCCGCGTCGAGAAGATCGTCGACAACATGGCCGTGGTGCAGCCGACCTTCATGGCCGGGCCACCGCGGATCTTCGAGAAGGCGCACGGCCGCATCGCGCTGATGTTCGCGGGGGAGAAGGGCGTCAAGAAGAGGCTGATCGACTGGGCCCTCACGGTCGGCGGCGAGATGCGCGATGTGCTGGCCCGGGGCCAGGAGCCCTCCGCGGGGCTCAAGCGCCGGCACGGGCTCGCCACCAAGCTGGTCCTGCACAAGGTCCAGGAGCGCTTCGGCGGCCGGGTCCGCTTCATGATCAGCGGCTCCGCGCCGCTCAACGCCGACGTCGCCCGCTGGTTCGGGTCGGTGGGCCTGCTCGTGCAGGAGGGCTACGGACTCACCGAGACCTCCTCGGGCACCACGGTCAACGCACCCGACCACGGCTCGTACCAGTACGGCTCCGTCGGCTGGCCGCTCCCGGGCACCGAGGTCCGGATCGCCGAGGATGACGGCGAGATCCTCGTCAGGGGCCCCGGCGTCATGCGCGGCTACCACAACAACCCCGAGGCGACCGCCGAGGTGCTGACCGAGGACGGCTGGTTCCACACCGGCGACATCGGCCGCATCGACGAACGCGGCTTCCTCTACGTCACCGACCGCAAGAAGGACGTCTTCAAGACCTCCGGCGGCAAGTACATCGCGCCGGCGGAGATCGAGGCCCGGTTCAAGGGGCTGTGCCCCTTCGTCAGCCAGTTCCTCGTGCACGGCGCCGGGCACAACTACGCGACGGCGCTGGTCACCCTCGACCCCGACGCCGTGGCCGCGTGGGCCCCGACCGCCGGGCTGGCGGGCCGGCCCTACTCCGAGGTGGTCACCTCGGGGCAGGCGCACGCGCTCGTGCAGGGCTACGTCGACGGGCTCAACGCAGGCCTCAATCGCTGGGAGACGATCAAGAAGTTCACCATCCTCGACAAGGACCTCACGATCGAGGAGGGCGACCTCACGCCGAGCATGAAGCTGCGCCGCAAGGCGGTCACCGAGAAGCACCGGGCCGAGCTCGACGCCATGTACGACGGCAGCTGATCGGAGAAGCACTTCGTCCGCCGTCACGACGGCGTCTGGGGACCAAGTGCTCCGTCGATCGTCACGTACCATGGCGGGATGCCCGGAGAGTCACTGTTCAACGCCCTCGAGCCCCTCCTGGAGAAGGTCAACAAGCCCATCCAGTACGTCGGCGGCGAGCTCAACTCCACGGTCAAGGACTGGCACGTCGGTGGGCACGGCCCCGGCGGCGAGGAGCTGACCACGCGTTGGGCGCTGATGTACCCCGACGCATACGAGGTCGGCGTCCCCAACCAGGGCGTCATGATCCTCTACGAGGTCCTCAACGAACGTGCCGACGCCCTCGCCGAGCGCACGTATGCCGTGTGGCCCGACATGGAGGCACAGCTGCGGGAGGCGGGCCTGCCGCAGTTCACCGTCGACGGCCACCGCTCGGTGCGCGACTTCGACCTCTTCGGCCTCAGCTTCTCCACCGAGCTCGGCTACACCAACATGCTGACCGCGCTCGACCTCGCCGGCATCCCGCTGCACGCGGGCGACCGCGACGTCGACGACCCGATCGTCATCGCGGGCGGTCACGCCGCCTTCAACCCCGAACCGATCGCCTCGTTCCTCGACGCCGCCATCGTCGGCGACGGCGAGCAGGCCGTGCTCACGGTCACCGACATCGTGGGGGAGTGGAAGGCGCAGGGCCGCCCCGGCGGCCGCCGGGAGGTGCTCCTGCGCCTCGCCCGCACCGGTGGCGTCTACGTCCCGGCCTTCTACGACGTCTCCTACCTGCCCGACGGGCGCATCCAGCGCGTCGCTCCGGCCGCAGACGCCCACGGCGTGCCGTGGCGCGTGGCCAAGCACACCGTCATGGACCTCGACGCGTGGCCCTACCCGAAGCAGCCGCTCGTGCCGCTCGCCGAGTCGGTGCACGAACGCATGTCGGTCGAGATCTTCCGCGGCTGCACGCGCGGCTGCCGCTTCTGCCAGGCCGGCATGATCACGCGCCCCGTGCGCGAGCGGTCGATCACCGGCATCGGCGAGATGGTCGAGCGCGGGCTCGCCGCGACGGGCTTCGAGGAGGTGGGCCTGCTCTCCCTGAGCTCGGCCGACCACTCCGAGATCGCCGACCTCACCAAGGGCCTCGCCGACCGCTACGAGGGCACCCAGACGGGGCTCTCGCTGCCCTCGACCCGTGTCGACGCGTTCAACATCGACCTCGCCAACGAGCTGACCCGCAACGGTCGCCGCTCGGGCCTGACGTTCGCCCCCGAGGGCGGGTCGGAGCGCATGCGCAGGGTGATCAACAAGATGGTGTCCGAGGAGGACCTCATCAACACCGTCGCCGCGGCCTACGGCGCCGGCTGGCGGCAGGTGAAGCTCTACTTCATGTGCGGCCTACCCACCGAGACCGACGAGGACGTGCTCCAGATCGCCGAGCTCGCCAAGCGGGTCATCGAGACGGGTCGTCAGGTCTCGGGCCGCCGCGACATCCGCTGCACCGTCTCGATCGGTGGTTTCGTGCCCAAGCCGCACACGCCGTTCCAGTGGGCCTCGCAGCTCGGCGTCGAGGAGACCGACGCACGCCTGGCGAAGCTGCGCGACGCGATCCGCGCCGACAAGCGCTACGGGTCGTCCATCGGGTTCCGCTACCACGACGGCCAGCCGGGCATCATCGAGGGACTGCTCTCGCGCGGTGACCGCCGCGTGGGACGCGTCATCGAGGCAGTCTGGCGCGACGGCGGTCGCTTCGACGGGTGGAGCGAGCACTTCTCCTACGAGCGGTGGACGCGGTGCGCCGACGAGGCGCTCGCCGACCTGCCGGTCGACCTCGCCTGGTACACCACGCGTGAGCGCGGCCAGTCCGAGGTCCTGCCCTGGGACCACCTCGACTCCGGCCTCGACAAGGACTGGCTCTGGGAGGACTGGCAGGACGCCCTCGACGAGACCGAGGTCGACGACTGCCGCTGGACGCCCTGCTTCGACTGCGGCGTGTGTCCTCAGATGGGCACGGAGATAGAGATCGGCCCGACCGGCAAGACCCTGCTGCCGCTCACTGTCCTCGGCTCCGGTCGTCAGGACCTCCTCGAGCACCAGCACTGATCCCCGGACGCCGCGCACCCCGGCTGCGCCGGGGGCCGGCTGCGTCCGGGCCGCTCAGACGGGGAAGCCGACGTGGGCGAGCGCCGCGCGTACGAGGACCCCGTGGGAGCCGGGCATCTCGCCGCGCGCAGCGAGCGAGGCGGCTTCCTCGGGGGTGACCCACGACAGGTCGAGGGCGTCCTGCTGCGGGCGGCAGTCGCCCATGACCGGGACGACGAAGGCCAGCGAGACGGCGTGCTGCCGCGGGTCGTGGAACGGCGTGACGCCGGGTGTCGGGAAGAACTCGGCGACCGTGAACGGCTGCGGGGACAGCGGGATCCGGGGGAGCGCCATCGGCCCGAGGTCGCTCTCGACGTGCCGCACCAGGGCGTCGCGCACGCGCTCGTGGTAGAGCACGCGGCCGCCGACGACCTCCTGGCCGATGCCCCCGTCGCTGTCGGCGCGCAGCAGCAGGCCCACGTGGGTGACGACGCCGCGGTCGTCGACGCGGACCGGGATCGCGTGGACGTAGAGGATCGGCAGTCGGTCACGGGCGTTGTCGAGGTCCTCGCGGCTCAGCCACGCACCCGTCGTCTCCACTTCGGTCATGCCGCCATCCTGCCAAACGCCCGCCGAGGGCCGGGGCGCGGTCTAGCCTGCGGCGAAGACCTTGCCCGGGTTCATGATCCCCAGCGGGTCGAAGACGGCCTTGAGCCGGCGCTGGCGGGCCAGCTCCGCGCCACCGAGCTCCAGCCCCAGCCACGGCACCTTGACCGACCCGATGCCGTGCTCGCCGCTGATCGTGCCGCCGAGCGAGAGGCCGAGCCGGATGACGTCGTCGAAGGCCTCCCACGCCCGCGCGAGACTTTCGGGGTCGTCGTAGGCGTAGACGATCGACGGGTGGAGGTTGCCGTCGCCGGCGTGGCCACTGACCGGGATGAGGACCGACCGTTGATGCCCGATCGCCTCGATGCCTCGCACGAACTCGGCGAGCCGCCCCACCGGCACGCACACGTCCTCGGCGAGCCGGCCGCCCATCGCCTCGAAGGCCGTGCTCATGACACGCCGCCCGGCCAGCAGTGCCTCCGACTCCTGGGCATCGTCGGCGACCGCCACCTCGACGGCGCCCGCGTCGCCCAGCAGGCCGGCATACCTGGCGAGGTCGTCGGCAACGTGTCCAGGGCGGTCGGACTGGACGAGCAGCACGGCGGCGCAGTCGTCGGGGAAGCCGAAGTCGCCGAACGACTGGATGGCGCGCACGCTCGAGCGATCGATGATCTCCAGCAGGCAGGGGCGGTGCCGGTCCCGACGCAGCGCGACGATTCCCGCGACGGCGGCGTCGAGCGAGTCGAAGACCGCCAGGGCCGTCAGGGCTGGGTCCGGAGCCGGCTCCAGTCGTACCACCGCCTCCGTCACGACGCCGAGCGTGCCCTCCGAGCCGACGAAGAGGCCGGTGAGGTCGTAGCCGGCGACCCCCTTGGCCGTCCGATGTCCGGTGCGCATGACCTCGCCGCCGGGCAGGACGACCTGCAGCGCCTTGACCCAGTCGGAGGTGACGCCGTACTTCACGCAGCAGAGGCCGCCGGCGTTCGTCGCGACGTTGCCGCCGATCGTGCACGTCTCCCACGACGCCGGGTCGGGCCCGTAGAAGAGGCCCGCTGCCGCGGCCGCGCGCTTGAGGTCCGCGTTGACGACGCCGGGGCCGACGACGGCATACCCCTCCAGCTCGTCGATGTCGTGGATCGCGTCGAGCGCCTCGACGTTGAGCACGATGCACCGGTCGGAGGCGACGGCGCCGCCGGACCGCGACGTCCGCGCCCCCTGCGGGACGACGGGCGTCCTGGTGGCCGCCGCGTGCTCGAGTACCGCCACGACGTCGTCGACGTCGCGAGCGCGGACCACCGTGAAGTCGTCGGGGGGAGGAGCGAGGGTGACCGTGGCGTCCACCGCATACGACCGGCGCACGTCGGCGTCGGTGACCTCACGTCGGGCGATCCGCTCGGGCAGTCCAGGCACGCCATCAGGCTAGACTGACCGGCACAGGCGTTCGAGCCGTCATCAGCGGCGAGCCTCCGGAAGAACAGGGCGCAAGCTCCCACTAGACCCGGACGGGTGGGCCCGTCACAGCCTTCGACAAGAGCGGTCGTATGCGGTCTGCCCGGTGGTTGGGCGCGTGCGGCAAGCGGGGTGGTACCGCGGCAGCCTCCGTCAGGAGACGTCGTCCTCGTGGCAGAGCGACCGACCGACGCCAACGCAGGAGACCACGAGCATGACCTACCCCAAGGTCACCACGAACGACGACGCCGGCCAGCCCTCGGCCGGCGGCGGTGTCCCGTCCAAGCCACGCTTCCCCGAGATCGAGCAGCGGGTCCTGAAGTACTGGGACGAGGACGGCACCTTTCTCGCGTCGGTCGAGGGCCGCGACCCCGGCACCGACGGTGACAACGAGTTCGTCTTCTACGACGGGCCGCCCTTCGCCAACGGCCTGCCCCACTACGGCCACCTGCTCACCGGCTACGTCAAGGACATCGTCCCGCGCTACCAGACGATGCGCGGCAAGCGCGTCGAGCGGCGCTTCGGCTGGGACACCCACGGTCTGCCCGCCGAGCTCGAGGCGCAGCGCCAGCTCGGCCTCAAGACCAAGCAGGACATCGTCGAGCTCGGCATCGACCGCTTCAACGACGCCTGTCGCAGCTCGGTGCTGAAGTACACGGGCGAGTGGCGCGACTACGTCACCCGCCAGGCTCGCTGGGTGGACTTCGACCACGACTACAAGACGCTCGAGCCCGACTACATGGAGTCGGTCATCTGGGCGTTCAAGCAGCTGCACGACAAGGGCCTGGTCTACGAGGGCTTCCGCGTGCTGCCCTACTGCTGGAACGACCAGACGCCGCTGTCCAACCACGAGCTGCGCATGGACGACGACGTCTACAAGATGCGCCAGGACCCGGCCGTCACGATCGGCCTGCGCCTCGAGACCGGCGAGCTCGCCCTCGTCTGGACGACGACGCCGTGGACCCTGCCGGCCAACCTCGGCATCATGGTCGGCCCGGACATCGACTACGTCGTCGTCGAGTCCGACGCCACCGGCACGACGGAGCGCTACGTCATCGGTGCGGCACGCCTCGCGGCCTACGCCAAGGACCTCTTGGGTCCCGACGTCGACCCGGCCGGCCTCGACGAGCGGGTCGTCGCGCGCCTCAAGGGCAGCGACCTCGTGGGCCGATCCTTCACGCCGCCCTTCTCCTACTACGTCGGTCACGAGCGCGCGCACCGCGTCTTCCCCGCCGAGTTCGTCACCACCGAGGACGGCACCGGGCTCGTCCACACCGCAGGCGCGTTCGGTGAGGAGGACAAGATCGTCACCGACGCGGCCGGCATCGAGCCGGTCATCCCCGTCGGCCCCGACGGCCGCTTCCTCTGGCCGGTCACCGACTACGAGGGCATGCACGTGTTCGACGCGAACGCGCACATCATCGACCACCTCAAGGCGGCCACCCGCGGTGAGGGCGAGACGGGCTCCGTCACCCCCGGCACGGTGCTGCTGCGCCGCGAGACCTACGACCACAGCTACCCGCACTGCTGGCGCTGCCGCGAGCCGCTCATCTACATGGCGGTCTCGTCGTGGTTCGTCGAGGTCACCAAGATCAAGGAGCGGATGCTCGAGCTCAACCAGCAGATCGAGTGGACGCCCTCGCACATCAGGGACGGCCAGTTCGGCAAGTGGCTGGCCAACGCCCGTGACTGGTCGATCTCACGAAACCGCTTCTGGGGCAGCCCGATCCCGGTGTGGAAGTCCGACAACCCGGAGTTCCCGCGGGTCGACGTCTACGGCTCGTTCGAGGAGCTCGAGCACGACTTCGGCGTCACGGTCACCGACCTGCACCTTCCCTTCATCGACAGCCTCACCCGTCCGAACCCCGACGACCCCACGGGCCGGTCGACGATGCGCCGCGTCGAGGACGTGCTCGACGTCTGGTTCGACTCGGGCTCGATGAGCTTCGCGCAGGTGCACTACCCCTTCGAGAACGCCGAGTGGTTCGAGCACCACTTCCCGGGCGACTTCATCGTCGAGTACATCGGCCAGACGCGCGGCTGGTTCTACACGCTGCACATCCTCGCCACGGCCCTCTTCGACCGGCCCGCCTTCAAGACGTGCGTCAGCCACGGCATCGTGCTGGGCTCCGACGGCCAGAAGATGAGCAAGTCGCTGCGCAACTACCCCGACGTCCGGGAGGTCTTCGACCGCGACGGCGCCGACGCCATGCGGTGGTTCCTGATGAGCAGCCCGATCCTGCGCGGCGGCAACCTCGTCGTGACGGAGCAGGGCATCCGCGACGGGGTGCGCCAGGTGATGATCCCGCTGTGGAACGCCTGGTCGTTCTTCGCGCTCTACGCCAACACCGCCCGCGGTGGTGAGGGCTACGAGGCGAAGCGCTCGACGGCGTCGACGGACGTGCTCGACCGCTACCTGCTCGCCAAGCTGCGCGAGTTCGTCGGCGACATGACCGAGCAGCTCGACGCATACGAGATCGCCGCTGCGTGCGACACGATGCGTGGCTTCCTCGACGTGCTGACCAACTGGTACATCCGCCGCTCGCGCGACCGGTTCTGGGGCGGCGAGACCGACGAGTCGCTCGCGGCCTTCGACACCTTGTGGACGGCGCTCGAGACGGTCACCCGTGCCACGGCGCCGCTGCTGCCGCTCGTCACCGAGGAGATCTGGCGCGGCCTGACCGGCGGCCGCTCGGTGCACCTGGCCGACTACCCCACGGTCGACGACCTCCCTGCCGACCACGAGCTCGTCGTGGCGATGGACCGCGCCCGCGAGATCTGCTCCACGGGCTCGAGCCTGCGCAAGGCCCGCGGGCTGCGCGCGCGCCTGCCCCTGGCCGAGCTGACCGTCGTGGCTCCCGACCCTGCCGGCCTCGAGCCCTTCCGGGCGATCATCCAGGATGAGCTCAACGTCAAGGCGCTGACCCTCGTCGACGTCGCCACCGCGAGCGAGGCCGACTTCGGTGTCACCCAGCGCCTGACCGTCAACGCGCGAGCCGCCGGTCCGCGCCTCGGCAAGGACGTCCAGCGCGCCATCAAGGGCAGCAAGTCGGGTGACTGGTCCGTCGACGCCGAGGGCACTGTGACGGCGGGCGGCCTGGCCCTCGTCGAGGGGGAGTACGCCCTCGAGACCGTGGTGGCCGGCGACGGCGCCACCTCCGGAGCCACGGCGATGCTGCCGTCCGGCGGCTTCGTCGTGCTCGACACGACCGTCACCCCCGAGCTCGCCTCGGAGGGCCTGGCCCGCGACCTCGTCCGTGCGGTCCAGCAGGCCCGGCGCGACACCGGCCTGCACGTCAGCGACCGCATCAGCCTGACGGTCCAGGGCGGGGCCGAGGTCTTCGAGGCCACCGTGACCCACCGCGACCTCATCGTCGGCGAGACCCTCGCGACGCAGTTCGCCGCGGCAGGACTCGACCACACGCTGCCGGACGGGCTGCCCGGCAGCCCCACCGAGGTGGTCGTCGGCGACGGCCACCCGGCCACGATCCTGGTGGTCAAGCGATGAGCGCCGCCAACCGCGAGGACGACCTGGAGGGTGCCGACGTGAGCACGATTTCCGACCCGACCGACCGTGACCGGAGCGGCTTGCGCGCGACGCGCGACGGCGTCGTCGTGCGCGGGGCCGTCGGCGACGACCTGGCGGGTGTCCTGTCCGTCGGGCACCGCACGTGGCTCGCCACGTACGAGCCGATCGCCGGGCCCGAGTACGTCGCGATGGGCCTGGCCAAGTGGTGGACGAGCGACGTCGTGACCGACTCGATCCGCAAGGGGCGCACCCTCGTCGCCGTCGAAGGCGACGAGGTCGTCGGTGTGGCGACCTTCGGCCCGCAGGACGACGCCCTGGTGCTGTGGAAGCTCTACGTCCTGCCGGAGCACCACCGCCACGGGGTCGGCTCGCGGCTGCTGGAGGCGGTCGTCGAGCGCGCCCAGGAGGGCGGCCTCCGGCGCATCTCCCTGTCGTATCTCGACGGCAACCAGCAAGCGGCCCGCTTCTACACGAGGCACGGGTTCACCGAGACGCACCGGGAGACGCCGGGCTCCGGCCTGCCCGAGAGCGTCTGGATGGTGCGCGAGCTGGGCGGGGGTGAGCCGGCATGAGCGGTCGCCCCGACGCCGCGTCCCTCGAGGCCGCCCGCAACCTCGAGGAGATGAAGCGGATGCGCGAGATCGAGGAGGAGATCCTCGCCCGCGCCCCGGAGAACGACATCGGCCCGTCGCTCGACCGCATCCGTGCCGTCATGGAGCTCGCCGGAGACCCCCAGCGCAGCTACCCCTCGATCCACCTCACCGGCACGAACGGCAAGACGTCCACGAGCCGGATGATCGACTCCATCCTGCGCGAGACCGGGCTGTCGACCGGGCGCTTCACCTCGCCGCACCTGCACGACATCCGCGAACGGATCACCCTCTCCGGCAAGCCGATCCCGCGCGAGAAGTTCATCGCCGCCTACGACGAGGTGGCCCCGCTCGTCGAGCTGGTCGACGCACGCTCCCTCGAGTCGGGTGGCCGGCGGATGAACTTCTTCGAGGTGCTCGTCGCGCTCGCCTACGCCGCGTTCGCCGACGCGCCGGTCGACGTCGCGATCATCGAGGTCGGCCTCGGCGGCTCGTGGGACGCGACGAACGTCATCGACGCGCAGGTCGCCGTGGTCACGCCCGTCGACCTCGACCACACGCACCTGCTCGGTGACGACGTCGTCTCGATCGCCCAGGAGAAGAGCGGCATCATCAAGGCCGACTCCGTGACCGTCTCGGGCGTGCAGGACGAGGACGTCGCCCGCGTCCTCCTCGACCGCGTCGAGGAGGTCGGCGGTGCCCGGATCGTCTTCGAGGGCAACGACTTCGGCGTGCTCGCACGCGAGGTCGCGCTCGGCGGCCAGCAGGTCTCCCTCAGAGGCCTGGCGGGGGAGTATGCCGATCTCTTCCTCCCGCTCCACGGCGCGCACCAGGCGAGCAACCTCGCCACCGCCGTCGCGGCCGTCGAGTCCTTCCTCGGCGGCGGCGAGCAGCGCATCGAGCCGGACGTGCTCACGGCCGCGGTCGCGGCGATGACCTCGCCCGGACGCCTCGAGGTGGTCCGGCGCTCCCCGACGGTCCTCGTCGATGCCGCGCACAACCCGCACGGCGCACGGTCGCTCGTCGCGGCGCTCGAGGAGTCCTTCGGCTTCACCCGGCTGGTGGGGCTCGTGGGCATCGTCGAGGACAAGGACGCGGCCGGGATGCTCGAGGTGCTCGAGCCGGCCCTCGACCACATCGTCGTCACCCGCAGCTCGTCTCCGCGGGCGATGCGGCCTGAGGCGCTGGGCAGGCTTGCCGTCGACCTCTTCGGCGAGTCTCGGGTGACGGTGGTCCGCGACCTTCCCGACGCGCTCGAGCAGGCCGTGACCATCGCCGAGGCCGACGGCATGGGCGGCGGCGTCATCGCCACCGGGTCGGTCATCACTGCGGGCGAGGTGCGGATGCTCCTCGACCACACCGACGTCTGACGCGACCCGCTGCACGACCCGCTCCCACGACCCGCTCCACGACCCGGACCTAGGCTGGCACCCATGCACCCCCTGGTGAAGCTCGTCCTTCTCGTCATCCTCGTCATGATCGCCGTTGTCGTGTGGGGGCGGGTCATGGGACGCAAGGACCCCGACCGCGAGCTGGTCGGGCTGACCGACACGGTCCGCGCCCGGGTCAGCCGCGAGATCAGTGCCGGCCACAAGATCAACGCCATCAAGATCTACCGCGAGGCGACGGGCGCCCCGCTCGCCGACGCCAAGCGCGCCGTCGACAGCTGGTTCGTCCCGGGCCAGGGCCCGGGCGTGCGTGACGCCGCAGCCTCCTACACCCAGGGCCGGCTGACGGACGAGGCGCGGGCCCGCATCAGCGAGCTCATCGTCGCAGGCCGGCGCGAGGACGCGATGAGCCTCTACGCCGAGGCGACGGGCGCGAGCGGCTCAGAGGCGCAGGCCATCATCCGGACCTGGGACACCTCCCAGAACTACTGAGCCGCACCACGCAGGCGCACGCCTGAGCCGCACGACCGACACCCGAGGCAGACCCACCCCATGCGTTCGATCATCTTCTACGGCCGGACCGGCAAGTTCACCTTCCGCATGCTCGCGACGGTGCTCGGCGGCGAGTCCATCTGCATCCTGCTCGGCGCCCTCGTGGCCCGGGCCGTCGCCGCCACCGACCAGGGCACCGGCAACGGCACGGCATACCTCGTCGTCGGTATCGGGCTCGGCGCCCTGTGCATCGTCGCGGCGGGACTCATGCGACGCCCGTGGGGCGTCACTGTGGGGTGGGTCGTCCAGGCACTCGCCCTGCTCAGCGCGTTCGTGGTTCCGATGATGCTCGTCGTCGGTCTCTTCTTCCTCGCCCTCTGGATCACCTGTCTGGTCAAGGGTGGCCAGATCGACGCCGAGATCGCCCGGCGCGAAGCCGCCGCGGGCGGGGACGACCCGGCCGATAGGGTGGACGGGTGACCATCGAACGCTCCCTCGTCCTCGTCAAACCCGACGGTTTCCAGCGCGGCCTCACCGGTGAGGTGCTGCGTCGCATCGAGGCGAAGGGCTACCGTCTGGCCGCCCTCTCCGTGCTGACGCCCACCCGCGAGCAGCTCGGTGCCCACTACGCCGAGCACGAGGGCAAGCCGTTCTACGCGCCGCTCGTGGACTTCATGAGCTCGGGCCCCGTGGCCGCCGTCGTCATCGAGGGGCAGGACTGCGTCAAGGGCTTCAGAGGCCTGGCCGGCGCCACCAACCCCACCGACGCCGCGCCCGGCACGATCCGCGGCGACCTCGGTCGCGACTGGGGAACCAAGGTCCAGCAGAACATCGTGCACGGTTCCGACTCCCACGAGTCCGCCACACGCGAGATCGGCATCTGGTTCCCCGATCTGGGGGCCTGACCGGGGCACAATCTCGGCATGACCTCCCGACCGTGGCTGCGCCCCCTCGGGCGTGACCTCGCGATCGACCTCGGGACCGCGAACACCCTGATCCACGAACGGGGCCGCGGCGTCGTCGTCGAGGAGCCGTCGGTCGTGGCCGTGGAGGTCGGCACCGGCCGGCTGGTCGCCGCCGGCACCCGTGCCAAGGAGATGCTCGGCCGGTCGCCGGGCACGATCCGGGCCGTGCGCCCGCTCCGCGACGGTGTCGTCTCCGACGCCGACGAGACGGAGCGCATGCTGCGATGGTTCATCGACCAGGTGCGCACCTCACGCCTCGTGCGGCCCCGGATGGTGCTCTGCGTCCCGAGCGAGGTCACCGGCGTCGAGCGCCGGGCCCTCGAGGACGCCGCCACCCGGTGCGGCGCCCGCCGGGTCTACATGATCGAGGAGCCGATGGCGGCCGCCATCGGTGCCGGCCTGCCCGTCTACGACACGGCCGCCAGCATGGTCGTCGACATCGGCGGGGGCACCACCGACGTCGCGGTCATCAGCCTCGGCGGCATCGTCACGTCCACCTCGCGGCGCATCGCGGGCGACGAGATCGACGAAGCCCTCGTCAGCCACGTCAAGAGCGAGTACTCCCTGCTGCTGGGCGAGCGCAGCGCCGAGGACATCAAGGTCGCCGTCGGCTCGGTTTTCCCGCTCCGCCAGGAGCTGACGACCCGGCTGCGCGGTCGGGACCTCGTGACCGGGCTGCCCAAGACGGTCCAGGTCGGGTCGGTCGAGGTGCGCCGCGCCATCGAGGGCCCGGTCCTGCAGATCATCGAGCTCGTCCGCGCTACCCTCGACGTGTGCCCGCCCGAGCTCGCCGGCGACATTCTCGACCGCGGCATCACGCTGACCGGCGGGGGAGCCCTGCTGCGGGGCCTCGACGAGCGGATGCGCCACGAGCTCGGCGTGCCGGTCCGGGTCGCCGAGGACCCCTTGCGCGCCGTGGCCCGCGGCGCCGGCCGGTGCGTCGACGACTTCGCGAGCCTCGAGCAGGTCCTCGTCGGTGACAACCGCCTCTGACGCATGCAGCCGAACGCCCGCCGCCGTCTCCTCGTCGTCCTCGCCTCGCTGACCCTCGTGCTGCTCGTCTCCGACGTCGCGGGCTCCCCGGTCGCCGACGGTGTCCGGCGCGCCGGCGGCTACGTGCTCGGGCCGGTGCAGCGCGCCCTTTCCGATCCCCCGGGGGACGAGCTCGCCACCCTCCGGGAGGAGAACGTCCGCCTGCGGGCGCTCACCGCCGAGCAGCAGCACCGGCTCGATGAGCTGGCCCGTCTCGACGAGCTGCTCGGCGCGGCGTCCATGAGGGGCCGGGCCGTGGTCGCCGCGCGCGTCGTCGCGACCGACCTCAGCCCCCTCGGCGGTCGCAGCGTGACGCTCGACGTCGGCTCTCGCGACGGGGTCGCCGCCGACTCGACCGTGGTTTCCGCTGATGGACTCGTCGGCAGGGTCGTCGCGGTCACCCCCTGGACCTGCGACGTGCAGGTGCTCGGCAGCGCCGGCTCGGTCGTCGCGGTCCGCACCGGGCCCGCCGGCACGCTGGGCACCGTGTCGGCCCCCGGCCCGGGCGACTCCCAGTCGCGCCCACGGGGCTCCCTGCGCCTGTCGGTGATCCCGCCCGGGGCGCCGGTCGTGGGCGACGTCGTACGCACGCTCGGGAGCGTGGACGAGACGCCGTATGCCGCCGGCATCGTCGTCGGGACCGTGACGGCCGTCGACGAGGCGCAGGGTCGACCGGACGCCGGCGCCACGGTGCGGCCGGCCGTCGACGCAGACTCCATCGACGTGGTCGCCGTCCTCCTGCCGACAGCACGGGCCGCTCCCCGGCCGGTCGTCGCTCCTGCGGCGGCGGCCCGACGATGAGGCCGACGTTGCTGGGGCTGCTGCGCACGGCCTACGTGCTCGTGGGTGCGCTGGTGACCGCGACCCTGCTGCCCCGCCTCGGGGTGCCGCGCGGCTGGGTCCCCGACCTCGTCCTCGTCGGCGTCGTGGCGACCGCCGTGCTGCGCGGGCCGGTGCACGGAGCGCTCGTGGGGCTGCTTGCCGGATGGGTCGTCGAGCTGGTGCCGCCGGTCGGGAGCCCGCTGGGCCTGACCCCGCTCGTCATGCTGGCGGCCGGGCTGGTGGCGGGGCTCTTCCGTCGGACGTCGTCGCGCTCACGCCTGCGCGCCCCCGCGGCTCTGCTTGCCGCGGTGGCCGTCGTGCTGGTGGCGCACGTCGGCGCAGCCGTCGTCGCCGACGGCAGCGTGGACCTCGGCGGGGCGGGCGCCCAGCTGGCGTCCACGGCAGTGGTGGGCGCCCTCCTGCTGCCGGCCCTCATCGCGCTCGACCGGGCCCTGGTGCGACGGAGGCTCGGGTGAGCGGGGCACGGACCCGCCACGGCGGCAGCTGGACCCGTCGGCCGCGAAGAAGCGCCACGGGCCGTCACCGCGTCGGGGTGGTCGGGGTCGTCCTCGTCCTGCTCGTCACGCTCTTCGGGCTGCTGCTCGGGCGGCTCGGGCAGCTGCAGCTCGTCCAGGGTCCGGAGCTGGCGCAAGCCGCCGCCACGGTCAACACCCGCACGGTCACCGAGCAGGCCCTGCGCGGACGGATCCTCGACCACCGGGGAGCGCCGCTCGTCGCCAACAGCTTCGACACCATCGTCACGGTGCAGCGCTCCACGCTCCTCGGGGCCGCTGACGGGGGACGCGCGCTGGTCGGTCGGGTGGCGTCCGCCATCGGGCAGCCCGTCGACCGGCTGTGGGCCAAGACGATGCTCTGCGGCACGGCAGGTGCCCCGGCGGCGCCCGCCTGCTTCAACGGCTCTCCCTACGTCCCGATCCCGGTGGCGACCGGCGTCGACGCACGGCGCGCCCTGAGCCTGCTGGAGCAGCCGGAGAAGTTCCCGGGAGTCGGCGTCACCACCGAGCCGGCCCGCTCCTACCCCCACCCCGACGGCGCCCTCGCCGCCCACCTGCTCGGGTGGGTCGCCCGCGCGGGGGCGGACGACGTGACCGGCAGCGACGGGCGGATCACGGCCGATGACGTCGTCGGCCGGTCCGGCCTGGAGGCGCAGTACGACCCGGTGCTGCGCGGCACGAACGGCAGCACGGTGGTGGCCATCGACCCGCGCGGCATCGTGACGCGCACCGTCGACTCGACGGCGCCGGTGCCCGGCCGGGACGTCGTCACCCACCTCGACGCCCGCCTGCAGGCGCGCACCGAGACCGCCCTCGCGCGCGCCGTCGACAAGGCACGGTCCCTGAAGCTGCCTGCCGACACCGGCGCGGCCGTCGTGCTCGACGTCACGAACGGTGCAGTGGTGGCCGCCGCGAGCTACCCCTCCTACGACCCGGCGCTCTTCACCGGCGGCATCAGCAGTGCGGACCTCGCCAGCCTCACCGACCCCAAGTCGGGGACCCCCTTGCGCTCCCGTCTGACGGCCGACACCTTCCCGCCGGCCTCGACGTTCAAGGTCGTCTCGGTCCCCGCCGCCGTCAACTCCGGGGCGAAGCTGGACGGGACGTACGACTGCTCGCCCGACGTCACGATCGGCGGCCGCCGCTTCCACAACTTCGAGTCGCGCGGCTACGGCCCGATCGACCTGCACAAGGCTCTCGTCGTCTCCTGCGACACCGTCTTCTACCGGCTCTCGTATGCCGCGTGGCTGGAGCAGGGCGGCCTCGCCGCGCCCGTCTCGGCCCCAGACCCCTTCGTCGCCATGGCAAGGGCGTTCGGGCTCGGGCGCCCCACGGGCATCGACGTGCCCGGTGAGGCGGCCGGCCGCGTGCCCGACCGCGCCTGGAAGGAGCAGTACTGGCTCGCGACGAGGGACGAGACGTGCCAGCGCGCCCGCACCGGCTACCCCCAGGTCGCCCGAACGGATCCCGAGCGCGCCGCCTACCTCGCGAAGGTCGCGGGCGAGAACTGCACGGCCGGCTACCAGTACCGCGCCGGGGATGCCGTGAACTTCTCCATCGGCCAGGGCGACACGGCGGTGACGATCCTGCAGATGGCCGGTGTCTACGCCGCCATCGCGAACGGCGGCACGCTGTGGCAGCCGCAGCTGGCCGCCGCCCTGCGCACCCCGGCCGGATCCACCACCCCCATCCCGCCCAGGCGCGTCGCCACGGTGCCCCTGCGACCCGACGTGCTGGCCTACGTCCGCTCGGCCCTGGGCGACGTGACGCGGCCCGGCGGGTCTGCCGGGAGCGCCTTCGCCGGCTTCCCGCAGGAGCGCTACCCGCTCGCCGGCAAGACCGGCACGGGCGAGGTCTTCGGCAAGCAGGCCACGGCATGGTTCGCCGGGTACGGACCCACCACCCGGCCGAGGTATGCCGTCGTGGTCGTCGTCGGGCAGGGCGGCTCGGGCTCGAAGGTGGCAGCCCCTGCCGTGCGCCAGATCTTCGATGCCATCCTTGCCCTGAAGCTCTAGACCGCCGATCCTGCCCGTGCCGGCCCTGCAGGGCGCGCGGTGACACCCGACCGAGAGGCTCGCTCGTGGACGACTACCTGAGGAGCGACGCGCCCGTCGCCGACGCCCTCGACCGGGCCTGGGACCGCAGCCGGCTCAGCGTCCGCACCCGCTTCGACCGGCTCCACTCACGGATGTTCCTGCTCGTGCAGTGCGCCGTGGCGGCCGCGGTGGCCTGGTGGCTGGCGACCGACGTCTTCAAGCACCTGTCGCCCTTCTTCGCGCCGATCGTCGCGGTCGTCTGCCTCGGGATGTCCTACGGCCAGCGGCTGCGCCGGGTGTTCGAGGTCGCCATCGGTGTCGCGGTCGGCGTCTTCACCGCCGACGTCTTCGTCCACGTGGCCGGCAGCGGGCCGTGGCAGATCGGCGTGGTCGTGCTGGCCTCGATGACCCTGGCCTCGTTGCTCGACGGGTCGCGCGTCATCGTGACGCAGTCGGCCGTGCAGAGCATCGTGATCGTCGCGCTCGTGGCCAGCCCGGGACAGGCCTTCCACCGGTGGACCGACGCACTCATCGGCGGCGCCGTCGCGCTCGTCGCCGCGACCGTCGTGCCGCAGGCGCCACTGCGCCGGCCGCGGGTCGCCGCCGCCGAGGCGGTGCGCAAGATCGGGGAGCTGCTGCGCAGGGCGGCCGCGAGCGCGCACGACGGTGACGTCGAGGGCGCGGCCGAGGTGCTGGCCTCGGCGAGGGGCACCGAGTCGCTCCTCACCGAACTGCGGTCGGCGGCCGACGAGGGGCTGTCGGTTCTCACGTCCTCCCCGTTCAAGCGCAGGCACGCCCACGGCGTACGCAAGATGGCAGACCTCGTCGAGCCGCTCGACCGGGCGATGCGCAGCACCCGCGTGCTCGTGCGCAGGGTCACCGTCGCCGTCGGGCGGGGCGAGTCGCTGCCACCCGGCTACGAGGAGCTCCTGCTCGAGCTCGCCTCGGCCACCGACGTCATCGGGCGCGCGCTGTCCGAGAACGCCTCGCCGGAGATCGGTCGCTCGGCGCTGCTGGGCGTCGCCGCATCGACGGGCGAGGTGCCCAGGACGTCGAGCCTTGCGAGCGAGACCGTGCTCGCCCAGGTCCGGTCGACGGTCGTGGACCTGCTCCAGGTCACCGGCCTGGACGTCGACGCCGCCATCGCCGCCCTGCCGCCCGAGCGCGCCAGGGAGTCCTGAGCCGGCGGGTCGCGCCCCGCCGGGAGGTCGCTCCGGAGCACACACGAGGGCCGGACCCGTGCGGACCCGGCCCTCGCGGCATACGTGCTCGAGCTGCGACGCGACTACGCGGAGGGCGTCATCTCGTGCGGCACCGGGGCGAGCTTCTCGACCCGGGGGTCACCGGCGTCGGCGAAGTAGTCGGCCGGGATGGTCTCGTCCTGACCTTCGTCCGCCTTGACGGCGCGGAAGACGAGCGTCAGCAGCGCGGCCACGACGACGTTGAGGGCGAACGCCGTCACGGCGATGTAGCCCAGCTGCCCCACGACCGGCATGTTCGCGATCGAGCCGCCGAAGTGCGGCGTCTGCGGGCTCGCCACGCCGTATGCCGTCCACGTGCCGTAGATCATGCCGACGGCCCAGCCGATGAGCAGGGCACGGCGGTGGAACCAGCGCGTGTAGAGGTAGAACACCACCGATGGGAACGTCTGCAGGATCCAGATGCCACCCAGGAGCTGGAAGTTGATGGCGTTCTGCTTGTCGAGCGCGAGGACGAAGACCAGCGCGAAGGCCTTGACGACCAGCGAGGTGACCTTGCTGACCTTGGCCTCCTGCTGGACGGTCGCCGCGGGATTGATCCACGCCTTGTAGATGTTGCGCGTGAACGTGTTGGCCGCGGCGATCGACATGATCGCGGCGGGCACGAGCGCGCCGATCGCGATCGCGGCGAAGGCGACCCCGGCGAACCAGGACGGGAAGAAGTCCTCGAAGAGCTGCGGCACGACGAGCTGCGGGTTGGGCTTGCCGTTCAGGCCGATGGGCTTGGTGCCGGCCGCGATGGCCACCCAGCCGAGCAGGGCCAGCAGGCCGAGCAGGAACGAGTAGGCGGGCAGGATCGAGGCGTTCTTGCGGATCGTGTTGCGGTTCTTGGCAGAGAGAGTCGCCGTGATCGAGTGGGGGTACATGAACAGCGCCATCGCCGAGCCGAGGGCGAGCGTCGCGTAGGCCCAGTACTGGCCGGCACCCGGGATGAAGACGCCGACGGGCTTGCCCGTCGCGGGGTTCGTCTTGGCCATCTTGCCCTGGGCGGCGTCGAAGACGTGAGCCCAGCCGCCGACCTTCGATGGCAGGTAGATGACGGCGACGATGATGACGATGTAGATCAGGATGTCCTTGACGAACGCGATGAGCGCCGGCGCGCGCAGCCCCGAGGTGTAGGTGTAGAGCGCGAGCACGAGGAAGGCGATGAAGAGCGGCAGGTCGTTGGCCAGCCAGTTGCCGCTGCTACCGACTCCGGCCACCTCGAGAACGGCCTGGATGCCCACGAGCTGCAGCGCGATGTAGGGCATCGTCGCGATGAAGCCGGTGATCGCCACGGCCAACGTGAGGCCGCGCGAGCCGGAGCGGCCCTGGACGAAGTCGGCCGGGGTCACGTAGCCGTGCCGGTGCGACACCGACCACATGCGGGACATGAAGACGAAGATGATGGGGTAGAGGATGATCGTGTACGGCACGGCGAAGAAGCCGCTGACGGCTCCGGCCGAGAACATCGCAGCCGGCACCGCCACGAAGGTGTAGGCCGTGTAGAGGTCGCCGCCGAGCAGGAACCAGGTGATCCACGTGCCGAACGAGCGGCCGCCGAGGCCCCACTCCTCGAGGCTCTCCATGCTGGCCGGGCGCCGCCAGCGCGCGGCCCAGAAGCCGGCCCCGGCGACGACGACGAAGAAGAAGATGAGAACGGCGAGCGCCACGACGTTGACGCCGCTGGTGTCGGCAGCGGGTGCGATGGCGGTCATCGGTTGCCGTCCTGTCGGGGTGCGTCGAGGAAGGAGTCGCCCTCCGGGTTCATCGGCACGTGCGGCCGGGCCTTGAGGACGATGCGGTACGCCGAGTACGTCAGCACCGAGCAGATGATGACCCAGAGGAACTGGTACCAGATGAAGAACGGGAAGCCGCCGAGTCGCGGCTCGTCCTTGGCGTAGGTCCCGACGAGCAGCAGCGCGACGACGGGAATGGCGAGGAGGACGGCGGCCAGGGCCAGCAGGCCCTTGTTCGCCGGTGGCGCCTCGTAGCGGTGCGGAGTGGTGCTCACGCGAGTGACCTCCATTGGTCGGGGCCGGATGCGTCCGGCCGTGCGTCGCGGAAACTTACTCTTGCGCGACGGGAATGTGGGGGTGTGGACCGGCGTTTCGCCGGTGCATCACGATCGTGATGTTGACTTACCCGCGGCCCGCCCCGGTCGACACCCGGCGCAGGGGTCCAAGGGTGTGAACAAAGGGGCGTTTGCGCCCAGATAGGCTGTCGGCCATGGCTGATTTCGATGTCGTTGTGCTCGGTGCCGGTCCCGGTGGCTACGTCGCGGCGATCCGCGCGTCGCAGCTGGGCAAGAAGGTCGCCGTCGTGGAGAAGCAGTACTGGGGCGGCGTCTGCCTCAACGTCGGCTGCATCCCCAGCAAGGCGCTGTTGCGCAACGCGGAGATCGCGCACATCATCACGCACGAGAAGAAGACCTTCGGCATCGAGGGCGACGCCACCATGTCGTACGCGCCGACGCACGCACGCAGCCGTTCGGTGGCCGACGCGAGCGCCAAGGGCGTGCACTACCTGATGAAGAAGAACAAGATCGAGGAGATCGACGGCTGGGGCACCCTCACCTCGGCCACGTCGATGGACGTGGCCCTGAACGACGGCTCGTCGCGCTCGGTCACCTTCGACCACCTCATCATCGCCACCGGTGCGCAGGTCCGGATGCTGCCCGGGATGCAGGTGAGCGACAACGTCGTCACCTACGAGGAGCAGATCCTCGACGCCGACCTGCCCGGCTCGATCGTCATCGGCGGCTCGGGCGCCATCGGCGTCGAGTTCGCCTACGTCATGAAGAACTTCGGCGTCGACGTCACCATCGTCGAGTTCCTCGACCGCATGGTGCCCACCGAGGACCCCGACGTGTCCAAGGAGCTGCTGCGCCAGTACAAGAAGCTCGGCGTCAAGGTCCTGCTGTCCACCGCCGTCAAGAACGTCGAGGACACCGGCTCGGGCGTGCGGGTCACCGTGGCCCCGGCCGCCGGGGGAGAGGAGACCGTCATCGAGGCCGACAAGTTCCTTGCCGCCTTCGGCTTCGCCCCGCGCACCGAGGGCTACGGCCTCGAGACCGTGGGCCTGCAGATGACCGAGCGGGGCGCCATCGCCGTCGACCGACGCGGGCGCAGCAGCGTGCCCAACGTCTTCGCGATCGGCGACGTCACGGCCAAGCTGATGCTGGCCCACACCGCCGAGGCCATGGGCGTCGTCGCCGCCGAGACGATAGCCGAGGCCGAGACGATGGAGCTGAACTTCGACATGATTCCGCGGGCGACCTTCTGCCAGCCGCAGATCGCCTCGTTCGGCTACACCGAGGCCCAGGCGAAGGAGAAGGGCTACGACGTCAAGTCGGCCAGCTTCCCGTTCTCGGCCAACGGCAAGGCGCGCGGCATGGCCGAGGGCGTGGGCTTCGTCAAGATCGTCTCCGACGCCGAGCACAACGAGCTGCTCGGTGCCCACATGATCGGCCCCGAGGTGACCGAGCTGCTTCCGGCGCTGACGCTGGCCCAGCAGTGGGACCTCACCGCCGACGAGGTCGCCCGCAACGTCTTCGCCCACCCGACGCTGAGCGAGGCCGTGAAGGAGGCCATCGAGGGCATCGCGGGGCACATGATCAACCTCTGAGCGACGGCGGCTCGAACGAGGGACTCCTGGGCGGGCCACACGGCATACGCCCGCGTTCCGCGCCCGGACAGCAGAACGCCCCCGCGGTTTCCCGCGGGGGCGTCGTGCTCTTGACGGGTCGTGCGACCGATCAGTACCAGTGCTTCCGGCCACCGATGGCGCGGCCGGTCGCGCCGAGGAGGAAGAGCACAGCGCCGATGACCACGAGAATGATGCCGATCGTGGTCAGGATGCTGATCTTGGCGAAGATGCCAATGAGCAGCAGGATGAGTCCGAGAACGATCATGGTGTCGCTTGTCTCCTTCAAGAGAGGGTTCCCCGAGCATCAAGATTCTTACCCGCCTCGCGCTCTGCCCCAACATCGGGCCGGTCACGAAACGGCCACACCAGCTGCGTGTGCCGATTAGGGCGGGCTCAGGCACGCTGTTAGGCTGGGAGATGCCGTAGACCGGCCGCGGATTCGACAGCGCCCAGGTGGACATGCCCTGGAGCACCGCGCAACGAGATGAGAAGGAGTCGGTCATCCATGCCTTTGGACGCTGACGTGAAGAAGCAGATCATGACCGAGTACGCCACGGTCGAGGGCGACACCGGCTCTCCCGAGGTCCAGATCGCGATGCTGACGCAGCGCATCAAGGACCTGACCGAGCACGCTCGGGCCCACAAGCACGACCACCACAGCCGTCGTGGTCTCCTCCTGCTGGTCGGCCGCCGCAAGCGCATGCTGCGCTACCTCGAGGCGACCGACATCGAGCGCTACCGTTCGCTGATCAAGCGACTCGGCCTGCGTCGATGAGTTCGTGACGAAAGGCGGTCACCGCATCTGCGGAGACCGCCTTTCGTCGTAGGTGCAGGCAGCCGACGCCCGTCGGATGCCGCGCCAGGGCCAGCCGGCCCGAAGAAGAAACCACGCACACAACGACGATGTGCGCGGGCACGCAGAGAAAAAGAAAGCGAGGGCCCACATGGAGGGTCCAGACATCACCTTCGCCGAGGCCGTCATCGACAACGGCAGCTTCGGCACCCGCACCGTCCGGTTCGAGACCGGCCGCCTCGCCCGCCAGGCCGGCGGCGCGGTGACCGCCTACCTCGACGACGACACGATGCTCCTGTCGACGACGTCCGCCGGCAAGCAGCCGAAGGACCAGTTCGACTTCTTCCCGCTGACGGTCGACGTCGAAGAGCGGATGTACGCCATCGGCAAGATCCCCGGCAGCTTCTTCCGCCGTGAGGGCCGCCCGTCCACCGAGGCCATCCTCACCTGCCGCCTCATCGACCGCCCGCTGCGCCCCACCTTCAAGAAGGGTCTGCGCAACGAGGTCCAGGTCATCATCTCGGTGTTCTCGCTGAACCCCGACCACCAGTACGACGTGCTCGCAATCAATGCGGCCAGCGCTTCGACGCAGATCTCCGGCCTGCCCTTCTCCGGCCCCATCGGTGGCGTGCGTGTCTCGCTCATCGACGGCCAGTGGGTCGCCTTCCCGAACTTCTCCGACATCGAGCGCTCGGTCTTCGACATGGTCGTCGCCGGTCGCGTGGTCGGTGACGACGTCGCCATCATGATGGTCGAGGCCGAGTCCACCGAGTCGACGTGGGACCTCGTCAAGAACGAGGGCAAGCAGGCGCCCACCGAGGAGGTCGTGGCCGAGGGCCTCGAGGCCTCCAAGAAGTTCATCAAGCAGCTCTGCGAGGCCCAGGCCCAGCTCGCTGCCGAGGCCGCCAAGCCGGTCCAGGACTTCCCGATCTTCCTCGACTACGAGGACGACGTGTACGCCGCCGTCGAGGCCGCCGTGTCCGACGACACGAGCGCCGCCCTGACGATCGCCGGCAAGCAGGAGCGCGAGGAGCGCCTCGACGAGATCAAGGCCGCCGTCAAGGCGCAGCTCGCCGAGCAGTTCGAGGGGCGCGACAAGGAGGTCTCGGCCGCCTTCCGCGCCGTGCAGAAGAAGCTCATCCGCCAGCGCATCCTGCGCGACAAGGTCCGCATCGACGGCCGTGGCCTCGCCGACATCCGCGCCCTGGGCGCCGAGGTCGAGGTCCTGCCGCGCGTGCACGGCTCTGCGATCTTCGAGCGCGGCGAGACCCAGATCATGGGTGTCACGACGCTCAACATGCTCAAGATGGAGCAGCAGCTCGACACGCTGAGCCCCGTCACGCGCAAGCGCTACATGCACAACTACAACTTCCCGCCCTACAGCACCGGTGAGACCGGCCGCGTCGGTTCCCCGAAGCGCCGCGAGATCGGTCACGGAGCCCTGGCCGAGCGTGCGCTCATGCCGGTCCTGCCGACGCGCGAGGAGTTCCCGTACGCCATCCGCCAGGTGTCCGAGGCCCTCGGCTCCAACGGGTCGACGTCCATGGGTTCGGTCTGTGCCTCGACCCTGTCGCTGCTCAACGCTGGTGTGCCGCTGCGCGCCCCGGTCGCCGGCATCGCGATGGGCCTCGTGTCCGACACCGTCGACGGTGAGACGCAGTACGCCGCGCTCACCGACATCCTCGGTGCCGAGGACGCCTTCGGCGACATGGACTTCAAGGTCGCCGGCACCAAGGAGTTCGTCACGGCCATCCAGCTCGACACGAAGCTCGACGGCATCCCCGCGTCGGTGCTCGCCGGCGCGCTGACCCAGGCTCGCGACGCGCGTCTGCACATCCTCGACGTCATGGCCGAGGCCATCGACGTGCCCGACGAGATGAGCCCGTACGCCCCGCGCATCATCACGGTGAAGGTTCCCGTCGACAAGATCGGTGAGGTCATCGGCCCGAAGGGCAAGATGATCAACCAGATCCAGGACGACACGGGCGCCGACATCTCGATCGAGGACGACGGCACCGTGTTCATCGGTGCGGTCGACGGCCCCTCGGCCGAGGCGGCTCGCGCGGCGATCAACGCCATCGCGAACCCGCAGATGCCCGAGGTCGGCGAGCGCTTCCTGGGCACCGTCGTCAAGACGACGACGTTCGGCGCGTTCGTCTCGCTGCTGCCCGGCAAGGACGGCCTGCTGCACATCTCCGAGGTGCGCAAGCTCGTCGGCGGCAAGCGGATCGACAATGTCGACGACGTCCTCAAGGTGGGCCAGAAGGTGCAGGTCGAGCTCAAGGAGATCGACCCGCGCGGCAAGCTGAGCCTGGCTGCGGTCCTCGCCGAGGGCGCCGCCGAGTCCGGCGACGCCGAGCCGGCCGAGGCACCCGCCGAGGCCTGAGCACTCCGGTGGTCCGCGAGCGGCCCGTCACCTTCTGGGGTGACGGGCCGCTCGTCGTCCACCTGGTGCTGAGCGCGCTGCCGCACCGGTCTGCCGGGTGGTTCAGCCCCGGGCGGCGAATCCTGCGTGCCTGGCGGGCCATGGTCCTGTCAGCGGGTGTTGCCGGTGTGACCGAGCGAGAAGCGGCCCGGCTGTGGCCAGACGAGCAGCCCGTGCGGACCCGCGTCGGTGGGGATCCGCGAGATCAGCCGGCCGTTGCGCGTGTCGATCACGTACACCTCGGCGCTGTACCGGCCGGACAGCCAGAGCTGTGACCCGTCAGCCGTCACGCCGCCCATGTCGGGGGTGGCGTGACCGGGCAGCCTCCAGGTCGTCCGCGGCCGGTCCGTTGTGGCGTCGAAGACGGCGATCGTGCCTGCGTCGCGGTTGGTGACGAAGATGCGGCGTGCGTCGCGCGACGGGTAGATGCCGTGGGCGCCCTTGCCGGTCGGCACGAAGTGGTCGTAGGCGAAGGTCGCCGCATCGATGAACCACACCCCGTTGAGGAGCATGTCGGCCACCATGAACCAGCGACCGTCGGGCGTCAGGCGGACGTCCTGCGGCATCGACGAGGCCCCGTGGGCGAGTCCACGTCGCGGACCCGTCATCGCCATGGGCATGGGTGCTGTCGCACCGGGGGTGTGGATCTCGTTGAGGTCCAGCACTTTTCGGACGCGGGTGGCGCTTGCGTCGACGACGAGGAGGCGGCCGTCGAACTCGCAGCTGGCGACGAAGGCCGTGAGGTCGGCGGTGAAGTCGGCGTGGTTGACGCCGGCGTACTCGGGCACGGGGAGGGACCGGACGCGGCGCAGGCTGCGCGCGTCGAGGACGTCGATGGCGCGGAAGCGTGACGCCATGACGAGGGCGTACCGGCCGTCCGGGGTGAAGTAGAGGTTGTAGGGGTCGCGCACCGGCACCGGCTTCCCGACCCCGCCGGTGCTCGGGTCGATCGGGGTGAGGGCGTTGCCCTTGTCGGAGTTGACCCAGAGCCGGGTGAAGTCCCAGGAGGGCACCACGTGCTCCGGCGAGGCCGGGACGATGATGCGCTTGACGACGCGGCGGCTGGCGGGGTCGATGATCTCGAGCGTCCCGGCCACCTGGTTCGGGACGTACACGAGCCGCTTGGCGTGGACGGCGGCACCGGTGAGGGCGTCGCGACCGGTGTGCGCGTAGGGCGCCTCCGGAACCCGCGCGTTCATCGACCCCGCTGCCCCGTCGGAGGCCCCGGGGGTCGCCGGAGTCGACGGCGTGACGGAGCCGGGCGCGCGGCTGACGTAGGTCTGGGCCTCCGTGCCCGTCTGCGGGTCGGTGCAGGCGCCCAGGGCCGCGAGGGCGAGAACGGCAGCGAGAGTCACCACCAGCCCGCCGCGCCGGCGAGCAGTTGCGCTCGTCATGCGACCAGCCTCGTCGTCGTGACGGCCCGGAGGGCGCGGTCCGAGAGACCGCTGAGAATCGTCGGCAGCGCCTCGATGGTCCCGGAATGCCCGAGGTGCAGGCTGACGATCGACCCGGCGCCCACTGCCGCCAGGGTGCGGGAGGCGACGGCTCGCGCCCCGGGGTCCTGGTAGTCGGCCGGGTCGACGTCGTAGGAGATGCACCGCGCATAGCCGCTGGCCAGGGCGGCCGCACGGATGGTTCGTGTCGAGGTGGGAGTCCCCGACGGGCGGAACAGGTAGGGGCAGGACCCCTCGATGGCGGCGACCGCCTTCGCGCCCCTGGCGATCTCGATCCGGGCAGCCGGGGTCGAGAGTCGCGGGAGCGTCTGATGGGACCACGTGTGGTTGCCCAGGTCGTGGCCGGCGGCCACGATGGCCCTGCCGAGCTCCGGGTGGGCCGAGAGCCAGCTCCCCACGGCGAAGACCGTCACGTGGGCGCCGTGGTCCCCGAGGATCTGGAGCGCGCGCCGCGTTAGGGCTGGGTCGCCCGCTCCGTGGAAGGTCAGCGCCACGGCGGGCACCGAAGACGGACCCTGCCGCACGTCCGCGCCCGGGGTGCGCAGCAGCACGGGCACCGCCCGCGGCTGCCCCGTGCTCGCCGATGGCGCCGATGCCTCGGACCCGGCGGGGGAGGAGGGCGCGGACGTCTGCCCCGACCCCGGCGGACGCCCCACGCCGGCGGTGACCGAGGGCGCTGCTCCCCTGACGTCTGGACTGATCGTGGAGCAGGCAACGACGCCGAGGCCGACGGCGGCCAGGCCGCCACCTACCAGCGCTCGTCGACCGACAACGGGGTCATCTTCCGGCACGCGCACATCATCACCGGAGCTTCTGGAGTTCGTCTGGGACCCCGCGGTGGCCAGGCTGCGCAGGACGCCGACGAGTGGAGGGGCACGGCACTGGTCAGAAGATCGCGTTGACGATGTTCCAGCCGGTGCTGACCAGGACGCGTGGGCTCCAGCCGCCCGCGGCGATGCGCGGGTAGAGCCAGAGCCGCCCGGAGGTGTCGCGGGCCAGCACGTCGGGCACGCGGTCACCGTCGAGGTCGCCGGGGCTCATGATCGCGGTCATGGCGTTCCATCCACTGCCGGCCTGGACGCGGGTGCCCAGGGTGCCGGAGCCCGTGCCGGGCATGAGCCAGAGGATGCCGGTGGACGGCTCGCGCGCCAGCAGGTCCGGTCGCCCGTCGCCATTGAGGTCACCGGGACCGAGGAGGACGTTGTAGCGGTTCCAGCCGGTGCCGAGGCTCGTCCGGGGCTTCCAGCCTCCGCTGCCGTTCCCGGGGTAGAGGTAGAGCTGACCGGTCGTTCTCACGCGGGCCACGAGGTCCATCCGGCCGTCGCCGGTGAGGTCACCGATCCCGACGATCGCATTCATCACCTGCCAGCCGGTGCCGACGCGCACGCGCGGGAGGCGCCAACCGCCTGCCCCGTTGCCCTTGTACATCCAGAGGTCGCCCGTCGCCGCCTCGCGGGCGAGCACGTCCTGCGCGCCGTCACCGCTGAGGTCGCCGGGCGTCTCGAGGGTCGCCATGCCGCCCCAGCCCGTGCCGATCTGGGTGCCCAGCGACAGGCTTCCCGTGCCGGTGCCCGAGTAGAGCTTGAGCGCGCCACCGACGGTCCAGCGAGCCAGCACGTCGTTGTTCCAGTTGCCGTTGAAGTCTCCGGTGCTGTTGGAAAGGGAAGCGGCAGGCATCGGCAGTGACGTGAACGCGTAGGTGCCGCAGGTGCGGTCGTAGTCCCACTTCGAGTCCCACCACTGCGCGAGGTAGACCTTGCCTCCCGAGAAGCTCGGCTGCGAGCAGCGGTCCAAGGCCTCGGTGGGGTAGTCGAGGGTGCCCGCGGTGGCCCAGACGGGAACCCCGGGCAGCCACCACGAGCCGGTGATCGACCGCCAGCCCGAGGAGTTCGAGTAGACGCCGTACGCGTAGCCGGACGCCCGCAGTCCCCGCATGATTCCTTCGACCACGTACCGGTTCTCCAGGCGCTGCACGGTCGTGGACGTGGGCCAGGGTTGCCTCCTCGGCTCCGTGTCGCGTGGCTCGACGTCGATCCACACCACCGGCGGGCGCCAGCCGACCTTCGCCAGGGATGCGACGGCATACCGGGCCTCGGCGTAGCCGACGTTGGAGAGGCGTGCGGCCCGCGTGGTCGACCGCCAGGGACCGCTCGAGCCGTAGGCCGCCTGCTGCTCCGAGGTGGGGAAGGCCGCCATGGTGTACGCCTGGGCCGGCTTCGCATGCTCACGGACCCAAGTGACCTGGCTCGCGAGACAGGGGTTTTCGGTGAACGGCAGGCCGTTCGTCAGCCCGATGACGAGAAACTGCGTCGACGTCGTCGGGAACGAGGACGGGCACTGCGGCCACGAGATGTCGTTGCCGAAGAGGACGGCGGCCTGCGCGTTCGGCGCGACCGCGAGCCCGATGGCCAGCCCGATGGCCGCCACGGGGATCAGGGCCAGGCGACGAAGCCGGGCCAGGACACTGACGGCGCGTGGGCGGACGGGCATGCGGACCACTTCCTCGAGTCCCCCTCAGTGTGCGTCGCGCAGGAGCCTCCCAACGGGGCTTTGAGACGCAGCAGTCCCCGAATGCCATATGCCGTATGCCGTGTCCTGGACCGCGGGCAGGCGACCGCGGCGCACCTCGTTAGGCTGGCTCGGTGAGCGACACGACAGGCCGGCCTTCCCGCGACATCCGCGTCGCCGTCATCGGTGCGAGCGGTCGGATGGGCTCCGAGGCGGTGCTGGCCGTCGGGGCAGCGACCGGCCTCACCCTGGTCGGAGCCTACGGCTCGGCCGACGACCTCGGCGACCTCGGCGGGGCCGAGGTGGCGGTGGAGCTGACCGTACCGGACGCCTCCCCGGCCAACGTCTCCCACTGCGTCCAGCGTGGCGTGCACGTCGTCGTCGGCACCACGGGATGGGACGACTCGCGCCTGGAGACCTTGAGAGGCCAGCTGGCCGAGGCGCCTCCTGCCTCCTCCGGAGCCGGCGTCGGGGTTCTCATCGCCCCCAACTTCGCCATCGGCGCACTGCTGATGATGTCCTTTGCCGCGAAGGCCGCCCCCTTCTTCGAGTCGGTCGAGGTGATCGAGCTGCACCACCCGGCCAAGGTGGACGCGCCCTCGGGCACCGCTGCCCGCACTGCCGCGATGATGTGCCGGGCCCGGGCAGAGGCCGGCTGCGCCGCGGTGCCCGACGCGACGACCCACGACCCGCACGGTGCCCGCGGTGCCCGGCTGGACGGCATACCCGTGCACTCCGTGCGGCTGCGAGGGCTCACCGCCCACCAGGAGGTCCTGCTCGGCAACGCGGGGGAGCTGCTGACCGTGCGCCACGACTCCTTCGACCGAAGCAGCTTCATGCCCGGGGTCATCGCAGCGGTGCGCGCCGTCGCAGACAACCCCGGGCTCACCGTCGGGCTCGAGCACTACCTCGGCATCGCCTGACCGGCGCCCGCCTCGAGACGAAGCTGCCATGGCCATCCCCAAGGTCGTCCTCTTCTACGCCTTCCGGCCGCTCGCCGACCCCGAGGCGCTGCGCCTCTGGCAGCGCGATCTCTGCGAAGGGCTCGGGCTGCGCGGGCGGATCCTGCTGTCCCGTCAGGGGATCAACGCAACGGTCGGCGGCGACGTGACGGTGCTCAAGACATACGTCCGCAAGACGCGGGAGTACGCGTCCTTCCGCGACATCGACGTGAAGTGGAGTGACGGTTCGAGGCTGGACGGCGAGGGGCGCAGCCTCGACTTCCCGCGGCTGGTCGTGAAGCTGCGCGACGAGATCGTGTCGTTCGGGGTGCCCGACGAGGTCCTCGTCGACGGGCAAGGCGTCGTCGGGGGCGGCACGCGCCTGCGCCCGGACGAGCTCGACGCGCTCGTCGCGAAGCGTGGCGACGACGTCGTGCTCTTCGACGGACGCAATGCCGTCGAGGCGCAGGTCGGCCGCTTCCGCGGCGCGGTCCTGCCCGACATCCGACACACGAGCGACTTCGTCCGCGAGCTCGACGAAGGCCGTTGGGACGCGCTCAAGGGCAGGCCGGTCGTGACCTACTGCACGGGCGGGATCCGGTGCGAGGTGCTGACGAGCCTGATGCGCTCGCGCGGCTTCGAGGAGGTCTACCAGCTCGACGGGGGCATCGTCCGCTACGGCGAGGAGCGAGGTGACCGAGGGCTCTGGGAGGGGCACCTCTACGTCTTCGACGAGCGCATGGCCGTGGGGTTCAGCGACGACGCCGTGCACCTCGCAGCCTGCCACGTCTGCGGCACGCCGACGAGCCGGATGCACAACCGCGAGGACCTGCCCGGCCGCCCGCTCCAGCCGGTCTGCGACGGCCACGCCTGAGCCCGGTGGCCGGCCCCCACGACACATCACGTGGGCTGCCGCGGGCTGGACCATGCACGGACCCGGATGTGCATTCGGAGTTCAGGTGTCGCCGGGGTCGCGCATGCGCCACGCGTCGGTGACGAGCTCCTCCAGGCGAGGGGGATCGACGAGCTCGAGGCGCAGCATGACGAGGGGCAGCCCGTCGTAGGCCGGCGTCGTGAAGAAGAGGTCCGGCTCGCCGAGCACGAGGGCCTGCTTCTCGGCCTCGTCGCCGACGTAGAGCACCGCGATGTCGGTCCGGATGACACGCCGGCGCCCGGGGATGCGCTCCGGCCAGGACCAGACGAAGCCCTTGCCGCCGACGCGGAAGTCGAAGCCCTCGCTCTCGACCTCCTCGACCCCTGTCAGGCCGAGGGCCAGGCGTCGCACGTCGTCGGCATCGGCCATGTCAGGCCCAGCCGAGCGCCCGCAGGGCGGCCGCGGTGGCGGCGCCCAGCACGACGACGACGATGAACGGGGCCCGCAGGAGCAGGGCGACGACCGCGACGCCGACTGCCACGACGCGCGCGTCGAGCACCAGGGACCCGCCCGGACCGGTGAAGGTCTGCGTCGCCACCAGCGCCGCGAGCAGGGCGATGGGCAGGGCGGCGGTGATGCGGCGCACTCGTGGGCCGGTGAGCAGGTGCGCCGGGACGATATGGCCGGCGAGTTTCAGCCCGAAGGCGATCGCGGCCGCGACGAGGATGGCCGTCCACTCGCTCATGGCTGCTCCCGCCTCGGGCCGCGCCACGCGAGGAGGGAGACGGCCGCAGCCGCCACCACGGGTATGCCGGGTGGCATCGTCGGCGACAGCGCCACCGCCACGACCGCGCCGACCACCGCGATGGCGACCGCGTCGCGGTCGCGCAGGCGCGGCCAGAGCAGCGCCGTGAAGGCGGCGCACGCCGCCGCGTCGAGGCCGTAGGTCCGCGGGTCGCCGACGAGATCGCCGATCAGGGCGCCGGCGAGTGTCGCGAGGTTCCAGAGGACGAAGACGCTGAGGCCGGTCAGCCAGAAGCCGAGCCGGGAGGTCGGCTCGTCCTGCTGCGCCACGGACACGGCCGTCGACTCGTCGATGGTGAGGTGGGCGGCCGCGACTCGCCGCACCCCGCGGACCTCGAGCACCTGGGTCAGCTCGAGCGCGTAGAGGCCGTTGCGGATGCCGAGCATCGAGGAGGCCGCGATGGCTGCCGGGGCCGCGTGGAGGCCGTTGGCCAGGATGCCGACGAATGCGAACTGCGAGCCGCCCGTGAACATCAGCAGCGAGAGCGCCATCGCCTGCCAGAGGTCCAGGCCGGCCGCCACGGCGAGCGCCCCGAAGCTGATGCCGTAGGCGCCCGTGGCGAGACCGACCGACACGCCCTGGCGCACCACCGCGCGACGGGCCACCGGGTCGACGGGTGCGGTCACACCGCCCCCGAGCCGGCACCCCGTGCCTCGCCCGAGGTGTCCTCCGCGGCGTCGAGGACGCCGGCCGACAGGCGGACCTCATGCGCCGTACGGCCGTCGTCGGAGACGACCCGTTCGCGGTGCGCGCCGTCGGCCTCCAGCCCGGCGGCGGCGAGGAAGCTGCGCGTCGAGTCGGCGTCGGCGAGCACCCAGGCGGTCAGGGCCGCGGCTCCCCGGCCGCGAGCCGTGTCGACGGCGGCGTTGAGCAGGCGGGAGCCGTGGCCCTGGCGGCGCGCGTCCGGGTGCACCCCGAGGACGAGCAGCTCGGCCGCGTCCTCGCCGTCGGGGTCGGGGGAGGGGCCGACGGCTGCGAACCCGACGACCTGCTCGCCGGCGCACGCCACGAGCAGCAGGTGGTCGGGCGAGGGGGCGTCGCCGAGGGAGGCGCGCCAGGCGTTCGTGAAGGGTCGCGGGTCGAACTGCGCCACGACCTCGTCGGGTAGCACACCGGCGTACGCCTCTCGCCACACGACGGCCTGGACGAGACCCACGGCGGGGGCGTCAGACGCCCGCGCGATGCGGACGCTGGCGTCGGCGACCGGGCCGCGCTCGTGGGCGTGGTCGTGGGTGTGCGCATGGTCGTGCGCGTGGGGCGTCTGCTCGTCGGGGGCCACCCGGGCATCCTCTCAGGCGGCCCCCCTCTGGTTTCCGGCCACACCCCACCCCGGCTTTTGGACGCCCCCGCTCCCATCTCGCATACTGGACTCATGTATGGCAACGACGTCATCGACCCGAACGAACCGCTCAACGCGGCCGAGACCGACGCGTACGACGCGGCGGCGGAGCACGACGACCAGCGGGACACGGTCGGCGACGACTTCGACGCCCTCATCGCGGCCGACCAGCGCATCGAGCCGCGCGACGCGATGCCCGACACCTACCGCGAGACGCTGATCCGCCAGATCGCCCAGCACGCGCACTCCGAGATCATCGGCATGCAGCCCGAGGGCAACTGGATCACACGCGCCCCGTCGCTGCGCCGCAAGGCCATCCTCATCGCCAAGGTGCAGGACGAGGCAGGCCACGGGCTCTACCTCTACTCGGCGGCGGAGACGCTCGGCATCGACCGGCAGGAGCTGCTCGACCGGCTGCACGACGGCAAGCAGAAGTACTCCTCGATCTTCAACTACCCGACCCTGACGTGGGCCGACTGCGGCGCCATCGGCTGGCTCGTTGACGGCGCGGCGATCATGAACCAGGTCCCCCTCTGCCGCTGCTCGTACGGCCCGTACGCCCGCGCCATGGTCCGTGTGTGCAAGGAGGAGAGCTTCCACCAGCGGCAGGGCTTCGAGATCCTCTGGAAGCTCATGCGGGGCACGGAGGCCCAGCAGGCCATGGCCCAGGACGCGGCCAACCGGTGGTGGTGGCCGGCGCTCGCGATGTTCGGGCCGCCCGACACCGGTGACGCCGCCGCCAAGGGTGGGCACACCGAGCAGTCGATGGCGTGGGGCATCAAGCGCTTCAGCAACGACGACCTGCGCCAGAAGTTCGTCGACATGATGGTGCCACAGGCCGAGAAGCTCGGCATCGTGCTGCCCGATCCCGACCTGCGCTGGAACGAGGAGCGCGGGCACTACGACTTCGGCGAGATCGACTGGGACGAGTTCTGGCAGGTGCTACGTGGCGACGGCCCGTGCAACGCCGAGCGGATCGAGCACCGCCGCCGGGCCCACGACGAGGGCGCCTGGGTGCGCGAGGCCGCCAACGCATACGCCGCCAAGCATGCACGGACCGCCCACTCGACCGCTCAGGAGAGTGCCGCGTGAGCGAACCGACCCCCCCGTCCGGCGAGGCGGTGGTGGCGCCTGCCGCTGCCCAGGTCGAGCGCAGCTGGCCGCTCTGGGAGGTCTTCGTCCGCGGCAAGCGTGGCCTCTCGCACGTGCACGTCGGCTCGCTGCACGCTCCCGACGCCGAGCTGGCGCTTCGCAACGCTCGGGACCTCTACACCCGCCGCCAGGAGGGCGTCTCGATCTGGGTCGTCCGGGCCGACGACGTGACGGCGAGCAGCCCGTCCGAGAAGGACTCGTTCTTCGACCCGGCCGGCGACAAGATCTACCGGCACCCGACGTTCTACGACGTGCCCGAGGATGTCGAGTACCTGTGACGACCCCATCCAGCTCTCCGCCGCGCTCCGACACCCCGCGTGAACCCCTGCCCGGCGCTGCCGAGAACACCGGCGCCGCGGACGCCGAACCGTACGCCGGCTACGTCCTCGGCCTGGCCGACGACGCCATGGTCTACGCGCAGCGCCTCGGCGAGTGGATGACCAACGCCCCCCAGATCGAGGAGGACATGGCGCTCGGCAACGTGGCCCTCGACCTGCTCGGCCAGGCCCGCGCGCTCTACCCCTACATCGGCTCCATCGACGGCACCAGTCGCGGCGAGGACGACTACGCCATGCAGCGCGACGAGCGCGAGTGGCGCAACCTCCACCTCGTCGAGCAGGAACGCGGCGACTTCGGTGACGAGATGGCCCGGCTGCTGTGGTTCTCGGCCTACCAGGTCGAGCTGCACACGGCGCTCGCCGCTTCGGGCGACGACGTCGTCCGGGGTCGCGGGCAAGGCCATCAAGGAGGTGCGCTACCACCTCGACCACGCATCGCTGTGGGTCGTGCGTCTCGGCGACGGCACGGAGGACTCCTCCCGCCGGATGCAAGCGGCCCTGACCCGCGTGACCCCCTACGTCGCAGAGCTCTTCGACGACGACGAGGCATCGGTGGTCGCCGCCGAGCTCGGTGTCGGAGTGCTGCCCTCGACCCTGCGAGACGCGGTCATGGCACGGGTGGCGCGCGTCGTCGAGCAGGCGACGCTCACGATGCCTGAGGGATCCCGTTGGCGCTCCCGCGGCGGTCGCGCGGGCATCCACTCGCGGCCGATGGGCTACCTCCTCGCGGAGATGCAGCACATCGCACGGTCCCACCCCGGCGCGACGTGGTGAGTGTCGTGGACACGGAATCGGCTCTCGCAGAGGCGATCTCGCGCATCCCGGATCCCGAGGTGCCCGTCATCAGCATCGCCGACCTCGGCATCCTCCGCGCCGTCGAGGTCGACGCGCGGGCCCACACCGTCACGGTGACCATCACCCCCACCTACAGCGGGTGCCCCGCCATGGAGGCCATCGCGTCACGCATCTCCTTCGAGGCCGACCGGCAGGGGTATGCCGCCGACGTGCGCACGCAGCTGTCGCCGGCCTGGACGACCGACTGGATGAGCGACGAGGGGCGAGCAGCCTTGCAGCGCTTCGGGATCGCTCCGCCGGGCCCGGCGTCGGCAGGGGAGCCGCGCGGCCCGGTGGCCGTGAGCCTGAGCCGCCATGTGGTCGCCTGCCCGCGCTGCGCCTCCACCGACACGACCGAGATCGCCCACTTCGGCTCGACCGCCTGCAAGGCCCTGCGCCGCTGCAACGCCTGCCTCGAGCCCTTCGACGAGTTCAAGGCCATCTGAATGACCAACCTCACCACTCCGGCCGCTGCCGAGCCGACCACGGCTGCAGAGCCCACGGCCGCCGCGGCCTCCGACGTGACCGCCTCCGGCGCGCGGCACCGCGCCCGGTTCCACCCGCTGACCGTGGCCTCGGTCGAGCGGCTCACCGAGGACGCCGTGGCCGTCACCTTGGAGGTGCCCGAAGATCTCGTCGAGGAGTTCCTCTTCGAGCCGGGCCAGCACCTCACGCTGCGCGCGACGATCGGCGGCGAGGACGTGCGCCAGTCCTACTCGATCTGCCAGTCACGCCGGGCAGACCCCACCGGCCGCCGCCTGCGCGTCGCGGCGGCCCGCGTGCCGGAGGGCCGGATGTCGACCTGGCTCAACGACGTCGTGACCCCCGGCGTCGTCGTGGACGTCATGACCCCCCAGGGGTCCTTCACCTGCCTGGCCCAGCCCGACGGCATACGCCATCACGTGGCCATCGCGGCCGGCTCCGGCATCACGCCCGTGCTCTCACTGCTGACCACCGCGCTCGAGGAGGAGCCGGGCTCGCGCGCGACGCTGCTCTTCGGCAACCGCCGCACGAGCTCGATCATGTTCCTCGAGGAGCTCGAGGACCTCAAGAACCGCTTCCCGGGGCGCTTCCACCTCGTCAACGTGCTGTCGCGGGAGGCCCAGGACGTCGAGCTGTTCCACGGCCGGCTCGACCGAGAGCGGCTCGAAGCGATCTTCGGCTCGTTGCTGCCGGTCGGGTCGGTCGACGAGTGGTATCTCTGCGGACCGTTCGGCATGGTGACCGAGGCCGAGGCGTTGCTGACCGGGCGTGGCGTCGACGCTCGCCACATCCACCACGAGATCTTCCACGTCGACGACGGCACGGCGCCCAAGCGCAAGGTCGTCGTCGACGCCGGGGCCCCGCCCGAGGCGACCGTCACCGTCAACCTCGACGGGCGCACCACCGTGATCCCGATGCCGAGCCGTGAGGAGAGCATCCTCGACGCGACGCTGCGGGCCCGGCCCGATGCGCCCTACTCGTGCACGGGCGGCGTCTGCGGCACTTGCCGGGCCCGGCTCGTGTCGGGCGAGGTGCGGATGGACCGCAACTACGCGCTGGAGCCCGAGGAGGTGGCGGCCGGCATCGTCCTGGCCTGCCAGAGCCACCCCGTGACCGACACGGTCGGCCTCGACTACGACGCCTGACCCGCCTCACCCCTCAACACACCGAGTAGGTCGCAACACACCCTGATCCGGTCCCGGTGTGTTGCGACCTGCTCGGTGTGTTGGCTGCGACGCGGGACGGGACCGAGGCGCGGCGGGCGGCCTACGGCGGCTGGTCGATGGGCCGGGCTAGGCTGCGGTCCGTGCGGCAGTACCTCGACCTCCTCGACCACGTCCTGACCCACGGTCAGGAGAAGTCCGACCGGACGGGCACGGGAACCCTCAGCGTGTTCGGCCACCAGATGCGCTTCGACCTCGCCGACGGCTTCCCGGCCACGACGACCAAGAAGCTGCACCTGCGCTCGATCATCGGCGAGCTGCTCTGGTTTCTGCGTGGCGACACCAACGTGCGCTGGCTCCAGGATCGTGGCATCTCCATCTGGGACGAGTGGGCCGACCCCGCCACAGGCGACCTCGGCCCCATCTACGGCTACCAGTGGCGCTCCTGGCCGACGCCCGACGGCCGCCACGTCGACCAGATCGCCAAGGTCATCGACCAGATCCGCACCAACCCCGACAGCCGCCGCCTCATCGTCTCGGCGTGGAACGTCGCCGACGTCGACGACATGGCGCTGCCACCGTGCCACACGATGTTCCAGTTCTACGTCTCGCCGCCCGGGCCCGCCGGCCGCCGGCGCCTCTCGTGCCAGCTCTACCAGCGCAGCGCCGACATCTTCCTCGGCGTGCCCTTCAACATCGCCAGCTACGCCCTGCTGACCCAGATGGTGGCGCAGCTGACCGACCTCGATCCCGGCGACTTCGTGCACACCCTTGGCGACGCGCACCTCTACCTCAACCACCTCGATCAGGCCCGCCTGCAGCTGACCCGCACCCCGCACCCCCTGCCGACGATGCGGATCACCCCCGGCAAGACGGCGATCGACGACTTCGACCTCCACGACTTCGAGCTGGTCGACTACGTCGCGGAGCCCAGCATCAGGGCTCCCATCGCGGTGTGAGCCGCGCGCATCTGCGAGCCTTGCTGCCATGAGCGAGGTCAGCGACAACGTCACGATGATCGTCGCCGTCGGCCGCAACAGGGTCATCGGCGACGGGCTGACGATGCCGTGGCACCTCGCCGAGGACCTCAAGTTCTTCAAGCGCACCACGATGGGCCACCCGATGGTCATGGGCCGGCGCACGTTCGACTCCATGGGGGTCCTGCCCGGGCGCCGGAGCATCGTGGTGACCAGGCAACCCGACTGGAGCGCGCCCGGCGTCGAGGTGGCCCACTCGCTCCCGGCGGCGCTCGAGCTGGTCGCCGACTGCGACGAGGTCTTCGTCGTTGGTGGGGGAGAGGTCTACCGACAGGCCATGTCGTATGCCGTCCGACTCCTCGTCACCGAGGTCGCCCAGTCCCCGGAGGGCTCGGTCACCTTCCCCGAGATCGACCCGGAGATCTGGACCGAGACGGCCCGCGAGCAGCACCCGGGGTTCGCGTGGGTCACCTACGAACGGCGCGCCTGAGCGGCATACGCAATCGTGGAAAAATAGGTCATGCGCGGATGTAACGCCCGGTGGCAAGCGGCGATGTAGGGGGTGGCGAGGCACTACCCGGACCCCCGAGCGAGTAGTGCCTCGCCTCTGTCGTCCAGCCGTTCTCGATCCCAGACGGCTGCGCGCCGTGGCATGGGCGCGGCGAGGTGCGGCAGCACCAGGGCGCTAACCTTGGGCCCATGGCTCACTCTCCCGCCCTCGGACGTGTCCTCTCGGCGATGGTGACGCCCATGCGGACCGACGGCTCCATCGACCTGGACGCCGCGCAGCGCGTCGCCGCGCACCTCGTCGACGCCGGTCACGACGGCCTCGTCGTCTCGGGCACCACCGGGGAGTCGCCCACGACGTCGGCCGACGAGAAGGACGAGCTGCTGCGCGCGGTCATCGAGGCCGTCGGCGACCGCTGCGTCGTCATCGCCGGGGCCGGCAGCAACGACACCGCCAAGAGCGTCGAGTCGGTGCGCGTCGCCCAGAAGGCCGGCGCCGACGCCGTGCTCGCGGTCACCCCGTACTACAACAAGCCACCGCAGGCCGGGCTCGTCGCCCACTTCACGGCGCTGGCCGACGCGAGCGACCTGCCGGTCATGGTCTACGACATCCCGGGCCGCTCGGGCATCGCCATCGCGCGCGAGACCTACCTGCGCATCGCCCAGCACGAGCGCGTCACCGCCGTGAAGGACGCCCGCGGGGACCTCTGGTTCGCCAGCGAGATGATGCAGGCGACCGGCCTCGACTGGTACTCCGGCGACGACGCCATGAACCTCGCCCACTTCGGCAACGGCGCCGTCGGCTTCGTCGGCGTGACCTCGCAGGTGGCCCCGACGGCATACCGCGAGATGGCGGATGCCGTGGTCGCCGGGCGTTGGGACGACGCCCGAGCGGTGCACCGACGGCTCGCGCCGCTGGTGAACGCGGTCATGAACGTCACCCAGGGGGCCATCATGGCCAAGGCCGGCCTGGCCGTGCAGGGCCTCATCGAGTCGCCGGCCGTGCGCCTGCCGCTCGTGCCCGCGGACGAGGAGCAGACCGCCCTCCTGCGCGCGGCGATCGCGGCGGTCGGATGACCGACGCCCACGACCTCAGACCGGTGCCCCCGACGGCCCGGCGGCACCACCGAACGACAGGACACCTGTGAGCCATCCCCACCCCGAGC
>NZ_JBYTCI010000030.1:0-37463 GCF_058790095.1 Terrabacter sp. FW104-15G4B
GGGTTGGGGTGGTGGTGGTGGCGGTCATGCCGCCACCTCCTCTCGGGCGGCGTCGGCCGTGAGGTCGAGGAACATCTCCTCGAGGCCCCGGCTGTCGCCACCACGCAGCTCGGTCAGGATGATCTGGTGTGCCGCTGCCACCCGGCCGACGGCGATGGGCTCGGCCTCGACCTGCAGACCCCCGGTCGGGGTGCGCTGGGCGACGATCGACTCGGCGGCGAGCGCGCCCAGCAGGGCGTCGTCGTCGGTGGAGCGGGTGTAGGTGCCGGCGCCCGCGAGCAGCTCGTCCTTGGTGCCCTGGGCGACGATCTTGCCGTGCCCGATGACGATGATCTCGTCGGCGACGCGCTCGATCTCATTCAGCAGGTGCGAGCTCAGCAGCACCGTGCCGCCCTCGTTGGCGTAGCCGCGGAGCAGGTCGCGCATCCACCGGATGCCGGCCGGGTCCAGGCCGTTGGCCGGCTCGTCGAGGATGAGCACCTCCGGGTCGCCGAGCAGGGCGTGGGCGATGCCGAGGCGCTGGCGCATGCCGAGGGAGTAGTTGCGCACGCGGCGGCTCGCCTCCTTCTCGGTCAGGCCGACGAGCTCGACCATCTCGTCGACGCGGTGCCTGCCGACGCCCATGAGGATCGCGCCGAGGGTCAGCACCTCGCGGCCGGTGCGGCCGGCGTGCTGCGCCGAGGCGTCGAGCAGGAGGCCGACGTGGCGGCCCGGGTTCGGCAGGGCGGCATACGGCTTGCCGAGGACCGTCGCGCGGCCCGAGCTCGCTGGGGTCAGGCCGGCCATGACGCGCATCGCGGTCGTCTTGCCGGCGCCGTTGGGTCCGAGGAAGCCGGTGACGAGGCCGGGCTTCACCTCGAACGAGACGTCGTCGACGGCCGTGAAGGGGCCGTAGCGCTTGGTGAGTCGTTCCACTGTGATCATGGGCTTCACCCTCTCCGAGGAGCAGGTGGCTGCACATCCGTCACCAACCTGATTCCGACCCCGAACCGGGCGCGCTGGGACCCTGAGGCCCATCAGGGTCGCCGCTCAGGGTCGGACAGGCAGGGCAAACCGGTTGACGCAGCTCCGAACCATTGCGACTCTGCCCGTCATGCGGGCGTTCGAGGAGCTGGTGGCAGAGGCAGAGGCTTCAGACGTCGGCGGTTGGGGTTTCGGGTGGCTCGAGGGCCGCGCCACCGAGGAGCGCCCGCCGTGGGGTTATGCCCGACTGCTGGCCGAACGCCTGGCCCGGGTGGCGTCCGCCGTGGACCTCGACACGGGCGGTGGTGAAGTCGTCGGCGAGGCTCCGACGCTGCCTCCCACCATGGTCGTCACCGAGGGCTGGCCGGTTAACGCCGAGCGGGCGCGTCGGCTGCTGGGCGCACGAGGAGTGCAGGTGGTCGAGTGCACGCAAGGCGCGCTTCCCTTCCCGGACCACTCCTTCGAACTGGTGACCTCCCGCCATCCGGTGCGGCCCGACTGGGCCGAGATCTCCAGGCTCCTGGAGCCGGGAGGGCACTACTTGGCGCAGCACGTGGGTCCGGCCTCGGCGTTCGAACTCATCGAGTGCTTCCTCGGGCCCCTCCCCGAGGAACGCAAGGGCCGTGACCCGGACCGTGACGTGGCCGCCGCGCAACAGCACGGGTTGGAGGTCATTGACCTGCAGCGAGCGCGGTGCCGGATGGAGTTCCACGACGTGGGTGCCATCGTCTGGACGCTGCGCAAGTGCGTGTGGTGGGTGCCCGACTTCTCGGTGGCGAAGTACGAGGGGACGCTGCGAGCGCTCGACGCCTCGATGCGCAGCGGTCATCCGTTCGTCGCGCATTCCTCCCGGCACCTCATCGAAGCCCGAGCCGCCGACGGGGGCTAGTCCCCGTCGACCCCTGCCGAACGCGGTGTTCGGTGGCGAACTCACTGTCGGAACACCGCTTTCGAGATCGAACGCCGCGTTCGTTGATGAGGGGAGCGGGAGAAGGGTGGGGCGGAAAAAAGGTGGCGCGGCGAAGGGGACGACGCATACGGTCTCTCCTTGTGTGGATCTCCTGATGCCCCGTGCCCGCCCGCGCGCTCACCCGTCGACCTGCGTCTGACGTCGCCCGCGGGGCCCTGCCGACCATCCAGGACCTCACATGTCTTCCACCCTCACCATCTCCGGGCTCGACGTCGCGTTCGGCGCGCGCACCCTCTTCTCCGGTCTCGACCTGACGCTCGCCGACGGCGACGTGACCGCCGTCGTCGGCCCGAACGGCTCCGGCAAGTCGACGCTGATGCGCACCATCGTCGGGGAGCTGCCGATCGAGTCCGGCACGATCAGCCTCGCCCCGCGCCACGCGACGATCGGCTGGCTGCCGCAGGTCGTGCCCGACCCGTCCGAGACGCTGCTGACGTATGCCCGCCGGCGCACCGGCGTGACGGCCGCGGACACTGAGCTCGAGGCGGCCTCGGGCGCGATCGCGGCCGGCGACGAGGGAGCCGAGGACCGCTACGCGCTCGCCCTCGAGCGCTGGCTCGCCCGCGGCGCCGCCGACCTCGACGAGCGCCTCCCGGAGGTGGCTGCGCGGGTCGGGCTCGGCGTCGCGTCGGATCGTCCGCTCGGCACGCTGTCGGGCGGTCAGGCCGCTCGCGCGTGCCTCGTCGCGGTGCTGCTCAGCCACTACGACGTGCTGCTCCTCGACGAGCCGACCAACGACCTCGACACCCGGGGCCTCGCCCTCATGGCCGAGTTCGTGCAGGCCCATGAGGGCCCGGTCCTCATCGCGAGCCACGACCGCACCTTCCTCGACGCCGTGGCCACTGGCGTCGTCGAGCTGGACGTGCGCCAGCAGCGCATCGGCCACTACACCGGTGGCTGGAGCCACTACGTCGCCCAGCGCGACCTCGAGCGCGCCCACGCCTGGGAGGCCTACGAGGGGTATGCCGCCACCCACGACGCGCTGCTCGCGCAGTCCCGGCGGCGCCAGGACTGGGCCGACCGGGGCCGGCGCAACGTGGCCCTCGGCAAGGAGCCGGACAAGCACATCCGCGAGAAGCACCGCGCCCGCGCAGACCGCCAGGGCGCGAAGGGGGCCCGGCTGGAGCGCGCGGCCGACCGCCTCGAGGCTGCGCCGCAGCCGCGCAAGGAGTGGCAGCTGCGCTACGCCATCACCGAGGGCAGGCAGTCAGCCGACGTCGTTTCGACGCTGTCCGAGGCCGTCGTCGAACGACACGGCTTCCGGCTCGGCCCGGTCAGCGTCGTCGTCGGCCGGGGTGACCGCATCGCGCTCGTCGGTGACAACGGGTCGGGCAAGACGACCCTGCTCGCCGCCCTGCTCGGGGACCTGGAGCTGACGTCCGGGCGACAGTCGCTGGGCACACGCGTGTCGGTGGGCGTCATCGACCAGCGCCGGCAGCTGCTCGACCGCGATGAGAGCGTCCTCGACGTCGTGCGGCGTGAGCTCGGCCCCGCCCCGAAGACCGGCCGGGAGTGGCCGGTCGCCGACGTGCGCACCCTGCTGGCGAAGTTCGCGCTCGGCTCCGAGCACGTCTCCCGCCCGGCGCGGAGCCTCTCGATGGGTGAGCGCACCCGTGCGCTGATGGCCCTCTTCCAGGGCCGCGAGGTCAACGTCCTCGTCCTCGACGAGCCGACCAACCACCTCGACGTCGACGCCATCGAGCAGCTCGAGGCCGCCGTGGCGGCCTTCGGGGGCACCGTGCTCGTCGTCAGCCACGACGAGAGGCTGCTGGACGGCATACGGCTGACCCACCGGTGGGTCGTCGCGCGCGGCCGGGTCGCGGTCGACGTGCTGTGACCGGACCCGCGTCAGCGGGTGACGCTGCGGGTCCGGCTCCAGCGCCAAACGGCGGTGACGACGACCGCGCCGACGATCGAGCCGAGAATGCCGCTGGGCCGCAGCGCGATGCCGTCACCCGAGAGGAGGCTGGAGAGCAGGCCGCCCACGAAGGAGCCGACGAGACCGGCGACGATGGCCATCGTCCAGTCGATGCTCTTGCCATCACGGCCCAGGACCAGCTGGGCGGCGGCGCCGACGAGCATGCCGAAGAGGATCATGCCGAGAATGAGCATGCGCCGAGCATAGGCCTGCGGCCGGCTCAGCTCGGGGTGTTGCGTGAATCCTCGACGGTTGACGTGGGCGTCGCCCGCCGCGCCTGCAGCTGGGTGCGCCGCGGCACCGGCACGTCCCAGACGTGTGCGTTCACGACGGAGTAGTTGCGCATCAGCGTCCGGGTCGTCCACCCTCCGTCACCGGAAGGCTTCGGGGCTTGCGGTGTTTGTCGCGCTGCGCCCCTCCCGCTGGCGTCCGATCTGCGCGACGCTGGACACATGCCAGCCACCACCGTCGTCCTGTTCGGCGCCACCGGAGACCTCGCTCGTCGCAAGCTGCTGCCCGGCATGCTGCACCTGCACCAGTCCCAGCTGCTCGAAGGGCTGCGCGTCGTCGCCACGTCGCTCGACGAGCTGAGCCGCGACGAGTTCCTCGACCTCGTGCTCACCTCCGTGCGCGAGCACAGCAGCCACAAGGTCAGCGACGACGACCTGCGCGAGTTCGCCGACCGCATCCACTGGGTGCCGGGCAGCCTCGGGCCGGACGGCATACGCAAGGCCGTCGACGAGTCGGAGGCGATCCTCGGGCCCGACGCGAGGCGCCTGCACTACCTCTCCGTGCCACCCAAGGCGGCACTCGCCGTCGTGCACCAGCTCGCCGAGGCCGGCCTCGTGGAGCGCAGCCGGATCATCATGGAGAAGCCCTTCGGCACCGACCTGGCGAGCGCGCGAGCGCTCAACGCCGAGCTGCACGAGGTCTTCGACGAGGAGCAGATCTTCCGCATCGACCACTTCCTCGGCAAGGAGGCGGCGCAGAACATCCTCGCCTTCCGCTTCGCCAACGGCCTCTTCGAGCCGATCTGGCACCGCAACCACATCGACCACATCCAGATCGACGTGCCGGAGACGCTGGGCCTCGCGCAGCGCGCCGACTTCTACGAGAGCACCGGCGCCTACCGCGACATGGTCGTCACCCACCTCTTCCAGGTGCTCGCCTTCACCGCGATGGAGCCACCGACCGCGCTCGAGCCGTATGCCATCAGCGAGGAGAAGAACAAGGTCTTCCGCTCGATGTCGCCCATCGAACCGCACCACGTCGTGCGCGGCCAGTACGTCGGCTACCGCGACGTGGTCGGCGTCAAGCACGACAGCCAGACGGAGACGTTCGTCGCGCTCAAGTGCTTTGTCGACAACTGGCGCTGGGCGGGCGTGCCGTTCTACCTCCGCACCGGCAAGCGCCTTGCCGACGGCGCGCGCATCATCTCGATCGCGTTCAAGGAGCCGCCCCGCTCGATGTTCCCGGCCGGCTCCGGCGTCGGCGACAACGGCCCGGACCACCTGACCTTCGACCTTGCCGACCGGTCGCGGATGTCGCTGTCCTTCTACGGCAAGCGTCCCGGCCCCGGCATGAAGCTCGACAAGCTGTCGATGCAGTTCTCCATGGGCGAGACCGACTGGGCCGGAGCGGTTTTGGAGGCCTACGAGCGGCTCATCTACGACGCCGCTCGCGGCGACCGGACCCTCTTCACGTCCGCCGACGGCATCGAGCGCCTCTGGGAGATCAGCCAGCCCCTGCTCGACAACCCGCCGATCGTGCGGCCCTACGACCCGGGGACGTGGGGCCCCAACCAGATCCACCAGCTCGTCGCGCCGTTCACCTGGCGCCTGCCGTTCGAGCGCCGCTGGCGCGACCCCAACAGCTCGGGTGCCTGAACACCGTTGACCTACAGCATCCGCGCGCCCCGGGGCGGACGGCCGGTCAGCAGTGGGCCCGGGCGGTCGCTGCCCGTGCCGCGAAGATCGACCGCTCGGCCTCGCTGCGCGTGAGCGCCGCCGCTCGCTCGAAGGCCTCGACCGACTCCGGATGCCGTCCGGCGCGCTCGAGCAGGTCACCGCGCACGGCGTGCAGGTGCGGGTAGTCCACGACCCGCCCGGCCGCTACGACAGCATCCACGACGGCGAGTCCAGCCTCCGGTCCGGCCGTATACCCCACGGCCACAGCACGGTTCACCTCCACGACCGGCGAGGGCCAGATGCTGGCGAGCAGCCCGTAGAGGTCGGTGATGCGCGCCCAGTCGGTGTCCTCTGGGTGCGACGTTCGGGCGTGACAGGCGGCGATCGCTGCCTGGACGGCATACGGCCCCAGGGGTTTCCCGCATTGCTCGGCGCGCCCCAGCGATGCGAGGCCGCGCCGCAGCAGGAGCCGGTCCCAGAGTCGACGGTCCTGGTCGGGCAGCAGCACCGGCTGGCCGTCCGCGTCGACGCGTGCCGGTAGCCGCGAGGCCTGGAGCTCCATGAGCGCGAGCAGGCCGTGCACCTCGGGCTCGTCCGGCAGCAGCGAGGCAAGCACCCGGCCGAGCCGCATCGCCTCCTGGCAGAGGGCGGGCCGCACCCAGTCCTCCCCGGAGGTCGCGGCATACCCTTCGTTGAAGACCAGGTAGACGACCTCGAGCACGGCACTCAGTCGTTCGGGGAGCTCAGCGGAGGACGGCAGCTCGAAGCGGATCTGTCTGTCGCGCAACGTGTTCTTGGCCCGGACGATCCGTTGCGCCATCGTCGACTCGGGGACGAGGAAGGCTCGGGCGATCTCGTCGGTCGACAGGCCACCGAGGCAGCGAAGCGTGAGCGCGACCCGTGACTCGAGCGACAGCACCGGGTGACAGGCGGTGAGGACGAGACGCAGCAGGTCGTCCCCGACGTGATCGTCGAGGGCGTCGACGTGACGGTCGGAGTCGACGGCCGGCTCGTCTGCGGCCACGTCGCGCAGGAGGACGGCGACCTTGCGCTCGTAGGTCGTCGCACGCCGGTGGACGTCGATCGCCCGGCGCTTCGCCGTCGTCATGAGCCAGCCGCCGGGGTTCGGCGGGATGCCGGAGGCCGGCCACTGCTCGAGAGCCGCGAGCAGGGCCTCCTGGGCGAGGTCCTCGGCGAGCCCGACGTCACCGGTCACCCTGGCGAGCCCCGCCACGAGGCGACCGGACTCGATGCGCCACACGGCCTCGACCGCTCGGCGCGCGGCGGCGACGTGCTGCTCGGCTGCCTGGTCGCTCACCTGTCGACTTTACGGCGCATGCGGGTTCGAGGTGATCGCGCCCTCGGCGTGGATCGCGCGATCACCTCGAACGGCGGGCAGCGGACGTCACTGCGGCGTGCCGAAGTCCTCCGGTCCCATGATCTTGATGACGTCGCACTCGCCCTGCCAGCCGGGCCACCGGTCGGAGTGCAGCTGCATGAAACGTGAGGCCCACTCGACGGCCTCTTCCTTGGACCGCACCTCGTAGACCGCATACGAGATGTACTCCTTCGCCTCGGCGAACGGCCCGTCCATGACGGACAGCTCGCCCCCGGTGACGGTGACCCTGGCGCCGGCCGCGCTGGACGCGAGCCCGGCGGTGTCGAGCAGGGCGCCCGAGGAGGCGGCCTCGGCGCCGAGCTCCATGATCGCGGGCATGAGACCTTCCGGCGGTGGTCCTGCGGGCTGCGTGCCCTTGAGGACGGTGATGTAACGCATGGGACTCTCCTCGTTCTGTCGGGAATCGTTCGGTTGGGTGCTGGTGACGCGGTCAGCCGGCGAGCGACCGGTAGAGGTGGACGGCCACGACGGCGATCCACGCGAAGACGAGGACCACGGCGCAGGTGAAGAGGATGTTGGCCGCGACGCTACCCGCGCCGGACGCCACGGCGAGGAACCCGGCGAGGAAGACGACGCCGGTGATGCGCGAGAACCGGGCCAGGCCGCTGTGGCCCTCCGCCGCGAAGCGGCGCCCCAACACGAAGCAGCTGACCGCGATGGCGACGAAACCGATCCCCGCCGCCACGAGGTGACCGATGCCGTGGGCTGTGACGGTGCCGACACCCTCTGGCGCGCCGACGGGGAAGCCGAGCGCCGGGTCGGCCCGCAGGACGCCCGCGGCGAGGAGACAGGCGCCGAAGAGGGCCACGAGAGCCGGCGCGGTGCGGCGGCCCCACCCACCTGCCAGCGCCCCCCTCAGACCGACGGCGGACGCCAGGACCATGGCTCCGGTGAGGACGAAGTTGGCGACCTGGACCCAGCCGAGGTGGCCGTTCTCGAGCAGGCTCCACTGGTGGCGGGTCAGGTCGAAGCCCTCGCGGGTGACCGCCTGGGCGAGCGACACGACGACGTAGAAGGGAGCGGCCACGGCGCCCCAGCCGAGCAGGCTGCGGGTGACGTTGGTCGTCGTCCATCCCTGCTCACAGGTCGCGGCGCGGGCGGTGCCGGAGGTTCGCGGTCGGGTGGTGTCCATCGTGGTCTCCCTGGATCGGGGGCGCCGGCCAGGGTGCCGTGCGCCGTCACCACCTCCACGAGTGGCGGCAGCCCCGATCGACATGGGCGTGCCACGAAGTTCCGACAACCCGCCGGACCAGGTATGCCGTCCCGACCGAAGGCGTACGCGTGCTCAGCGCGGGCCGTCGACGACGTTCTGTCGCGTGAACCCCTTGAAGCGGGTGCCCTGGTGCATGAGGTGACCCCGGTCCCCCTCGGCGAACTGGCCGAAGTCGCGGCCGCTGACCTGCAGCTCGAGGCGCTCACCGCTCGGCTCCTCGAACGTGACGAAGTAGCTGGTGCTGCCCATCCGGTCTTCACGACTGCGCACGTCGGTGCGGCGCGAGACGACGAGCGCGTCGACGCTGCGCAGTGGGGACGCCTCGTTCGCCCGCCACTGCAGGACGCCCCTGGCGACCACGAAGGCGATCACTCCGAGAACGAGAACCCCCACGATCGGAAGAACGACCATGAAGGCCTCCATGCCGTTCATGTCGAACACCTGCGCCCCCTCACTCGGCGGCCCGGACCCGTGCCGAACGCTCCACGGCGATCGTCCCACGGCAGCAGGTCGCTGCGCGCGATCGAGGCGTCGGTGCGTCTCGATCGCATCGAGTCAGTGAGTACGGGTCAGGCCTCCACGTAGACGACGAGCGTGTCCGGATGTACACCGTCGTACCGCATCGCCTCCACGCCTGCCTCGCTCTCCAACGCCTCCTGGAACGCAGCCATGTCGGCAACGTCCATGGTGAGGCCGACGTGGTGCGGTCGGCTCGGGTCGATGAAGGTGCGGATGTCGGTCGCGACGGATGCGAAGACCTCCTCGCGCTTGGGGGAGGCACTCCAGTGGGCAACGTCGTCGACTTCGTGAGTAGCGATCAGCTTGGGCATCCGGCGTCCTTCATCGTTGAAGTGATCCACGGTCGCGGGTCGACTTCAGGCTACGTGCGTGCGGGCGCCGGCACCGGAGAACTAGTGTTGTCACTGCAGCACCTCGTCCTCTCGCCAGGACGGGGTGCTGTTCGACGCCGGCCGGTGCCCCGTCACGGAGCCGACCTCACCGAGTGCGCGGACAGTGACTGACGGAACGTAGGCTGGGGTGCCAACTGGCCCCCGACCAGCACGCCGAGGAGGCTTCGTGTCCCAGACACCATTCCGGATCAGGACGATCCTGCCGACTTCGAGTCGCACCGCCCTGGGCGCGTCCGTCGCCGGCGGGCTCCTGACCGGTCTCGCCGCGGCCCCGGAGCGGCTGAGCCGGCTCTTCCGGCACCGCTACCCACTGGTGGCCGTGACGGGAATGACCGGGGTGGGCAAGAGCCAGCTCGTCGACCGGCTGACGCGGCGCGCGTCCGACGACGCCGCGGCCCAGGTCGGCTCGGCGGTGATGGAACGGCGGACCCGCCGCACCGCCCGCCTGCACGGCTTCCGCTTCCTGGTGGTGCCGGGTGACAACGCGGCGACGCGACTCGGCGCCCTCGACGAGGTCTTCCACGACGAGCCGGTCGACGGGGTGATCCACGTGGTCGCCAACGGCCACGCCACGCCGCGCCGGGCCGCGGGCACGACGGGCGCCGCCGCGGCAACCCGCGAGGAGCAGCTCGCGGCCGAGCTCGAGGACTGGACGATCACGTCACACCGGATCGCCTCGATGGCCGTGCGCCGGCAGAAGCCGATCTGGCTCGTCATCGCCGTGACGAAGACCGACCTCTACCCGGATGACATCGACGAGGTCGTGCGCTACTACTCGCCCGGCAGTGGCTCACCGTTCGCCGACCGCGTCGACTCCCTGCGCGCCCTGGCGGGCGGCGCGAAGCTCTCTGTCGACGTGCTGCCGGTGTCCAGCCAGGGCGGCGACCGCAAGGTGTCGATCTCTGACAAGCGCGCCGGCGCGATGGTCGATGCCCTCGCCGACCGCCTGGGCCGGCTGAGCGGGCACGCCTGAGCAAGCCCCTTCCGCGTCAGTGACGCAGGGCCGCCGCCAGCCCCCCGGGATCGGCGACGGTCACCGTCGCCGCTGGGTGACGGAGCATGCCGGTGGGCTCGATGGCGTGGACCGGCTCGACGAACGACACGCAGAGTCCCCGCCGCGAGCTCGTCGCGAAGGTGACGCCTCGGTCGGCCAGCGACAGGTGCGCCGGACCCACCGTGCGGTAGAACGCATACCCGGTGGTCACCTGGGTGCCGGAGACGTTCGTGAGAGGCGTGTTCAGCCGCCAGGGTCCGAACCGCACGACGAACTCGTCATCGGTGACCGTGACTCGCGCGGTGGCCGGCGTGATCCCGAACGCGAGGGCGGGCAGGCGGTAGCGACCCTCGAAGGCGAACTCGAAGTCGTGCGTCACGACCGGCTCATCAGGGTCGACGGCGGGTCGAGCAGTCCGGCGACGCCGCGCTGCTGCTCGCCGAGGTAGGCGTCGAGCGCCAGGACCCCTGCCGTCGTCGCAGGGGTAGCCCACTGCAGCCAGCGCATCCGCTTGCTCAACGCCTTCGCCTCCTTCCGGGCCGCCGGATCGGTCTCCGCGCGCTCCAGCGCATCGCCCAGCTCGGCGCCGGACCGGTATGCCTCGGCGCTCACCACGAGCGCCGCCCCGGTCAGGGCCGTCTTGAGGAAGACGGCCGCCGCGGTCGGTCGGTGCTCGACGACGCGGCGACGGTTGTCGGCGAGGATGGCGATGCCGCTCAGCAGGTGAAGCCCGACCGCGGCACCCTGCACCGGGCCCCACCGTCGCCAACCCGCGTCCGCGATCCGGGCCCGTTCACGCGCGTCATCGCCCTGCCGCGAGGCGGGGTTGAGCGCCACCGCCCCGGCCAGCGATCCGCCGAACCAGGCTGCGTTGGTGACCAGGTGCGTGGCGCGAACGATCGTGCTGTATGCCGTCATGCCGATTCCCTGCTGCCGGTGGCGCCCCGCGCGGGGGCGCCTCGTGTCGTGAGGACTGTGCCGTACCCGCTTCCCCCTCTGACACACCCGCGTGGCTGCCGGGTCAGAGACGCACGACGGTCATCCCCGAGGCCGAGGAGTGGTCCATGGCGGCCAGGGCGGTGCCCGCGTCCTCGAGTCCGATGACCTGTCCCACGAGCTCGCCCGGCCGCAGGGTGCCGTCCTCGATCAGCCTGAGCATCGGCGGGTAGTCGCGGGCGGGCATGCCGTGCGAGCCGTAGATCTCCAGCTCCTGGGACACCACGAGGTCCATCGGGAGCGGGGGCTGCGACGACGGGCCGAGCAGCAGCCCCGCCTGCACGTGACGGCCGCGCCGCCGGAGGCTGCGGACCGAGGCCACGGTCAGCTCGGGCGACCCGAAGGCATCCAGGGACACGTGCGCCCCGCCTCCAGCGAGGTCACGCACCGCTGCGGCCACGTCCGGGGTGCTCCCGGCGTCGACGACCGCCTCGGCGCCCAGCGACGAGGCTCGTTCCAGAGCAGCCGGGTTCACGTCGACGGCGACCACGCGCGCACCCAGGGCCGCCCCGATCATCACGGCGGACAGCCCGACCCCGCCGCACCCGTGGACGGCCAGCCAGTCGCCCGCGCCGATCCGGCCGTGGGTCGTGACGGCCCGGAAGGCGGTTGCGAACCGGCAGCCCAAAGACGCCGCCGTCACGAAGTCGACCGACTCCGGCAGCCGGACCAGGTTGGTGTCGGCGGCGTGGATGGCGACCTTCTCGGCGAACGACCCCGGACCGGTGAAGCCCGGCTGGGTCTGGTCGGGGCAGACCTGCGCCTCCCCGGACTCGCACCAGGCGCACCGCCCGCAACCGCACACGAAAGGCACCGTGACGCGGTCGCCGGGCGTCCAGTGGCGCACCTCGACACCGATCTCGGCCACGACACCGGCCAGCTCGTGGCCGGGCACGTGCGGCAACGACACGGGGTCGTGCCCCTTCCACGCGTGCCAGTCAGACCGGCATACGCCCGTGGCCCGCACCGAGATGACCACCCCGTCCTCGGGACACTCCGGCGCGGGCAGGTCGGCGAGCACCGGCAGCGACCCGTACTCCTGATGAACGACGGCCTTCACGGCGCCCATCCTCTCGTGCGCATCGAGCACCGACTCACTCTCCGGGGTAGACAACCCCGACCTGACGGCGTACGTCGTCCATCGTCTCCATGACGCGCAGGGTCGTCGCGTGCGGCATGAGCGGCGACTCCGTCTCGCCGGCCGTGAGGCAGCGCGCGAACTCGGCTGCCTCGTAAGAGAACCCGCGCACGTCGTCGGTGAGCCCACCGGGGCGCTCGTCGACGACCTCGTTGTTGCGGTCGACGAGCCGGATCGTGCAGCCCGCACCGTAGAAGGCCCCGGACAGCTCGAGGCGGGCATCGGTGCCCGCGACCACGGCCGTACACGGCGTGACGCCCGCCATCGTGCACGAGAGCACGCCGTGCGCTCCCCCGGCGCCGGCGACCGTGATCGTGGTCGTCGCGTCGACGCCCAGGTCGGTCAGGGTGCCGACCGCCGAGACCGACGACGGCGCCCCGAGCACGAGGTCGGCGAACGACACGGGGTAGACGCCGAGGTCGAGCAGGGCGCCGCCCGCGAGCTCGGGCTGGGACAGTCGCGCGGGCCCGTCGGGGTAGAGGCGCTGGCCGTGGTCGGCGAAGACGGTGACGAGCTCGCCGATGAGGCCGGTCTCGACGACGTGGCGGACGACGTCGTAGTGCGGCAGGAAGCGGCTCCACATCGCCTCGACGACGAGCAGGCCCTGCTCCTCGGCGGCGGCGAACACCTCGCGGGCCTCGGCGGCGCTGCGGGTGAAGGCCTTCTCGACGAGCACCGGCTTGCCGGCCCGGAGGGCGAGCAGCGCGTGGTCGTGGTGCTCGGAGTGCGGCGACGCGACGTAGATCGCGTCGACCTCGTCGTCGGCGACGAGCTCCTCGTAGGAGCCGTACGCGCGCGAAACGCCGAACTCGTCGGCGAAGTCCCTGGCGCGCGCCCGGCTGCGCGAGCCCACGGCGACGACCGAGGACGCAGTGCCCACCGCGACGGCGTCGGCGAAGGCGTGCGCGATCCCGCCCGGCGCCAGGACGCCCCACCGGATGGCAGGCGCGTCGTGCGGGTCGGGCGTGCGTGGCTCGGGCAGCTGCAGGGGCACGGTGATGGGCAGGGTCATGCGGTCACATCCCAGAGGTGGTGGTGGATGTCGTGGACGAAGTAGAGGGCCAGCGTGCGCGCCGTGAACTGCGAGCCGTTGCTGCGCAGGGCCGGCCACTCCCACTGTGTACCCGAAGGGATGGCGTATGCCGTCGCCGCAGCCTCGCACGCGGCCGTGACCTCGCGCGCCACGACGTGGGGCTCCGAGCGCCAGTACTCCTTCTCGACGGCGGTCCTGTCCTGGTCCCAGTCGGCGAAGGCGACGAGCTCGCCACCGCCGGCAAGGATCTGCTCGAGCCGGCCACGCATGACGTCGCAGACGTCGCGCGCGTGGCAGGCGTACTCCAGGGGCGACCAGACGCCCTCGTCCGGGCGGGTGCGGGCGTCGTCGTGAGCCAGCCGGACGGCAAACCGCTGCCCGGCGTCGCGCAGAATCGCGGGCACGTCGCCCGGCGCAACGGCCGCAGTGTCGAAGCCGCAGTCGGGGCAGGGGCGGGTCAGGACCCACGTCCAGTCGGCGTCGTCGGGCGTCGACGGTCCTGGATCGGCGATGGGCTCGGTCATGCGCCCAGCGTAGGGGCGGACCAGCGGCGGTTCGGGGAGCGTCCGTGCGGGGACTACCGTATGTCTTCGTGCTCAAGGACTACCTGCCGTGGATCATCGCCGGCGTCGTCGTGCTGGCGCTGGTCGTCGCCGGCGTGGTCCTGACCCGTGTCGCGCCCCAGACGACGGGCACGCTGCGCCGGCGTCCCAGGCCCCCGCGCGACCACTTCCGCAACGGCGACGAGCCGCCCGCGCCGGTCAAACAGGCCGGCATCGTGATCAACCCGACGAAGTTCGCCGACCTGCCGGGCGTGCGGGACCGGATCACCGCGGCGTGCCTCACCGTGGGCTGGGGCGAGCCGCGCTTCTACGAGACCACCCTCGAGGACCCCGGACCGGGGCAGGCGGCCCAGGCCGTCCGCGACGGCGTCGACCTGGTCTGCACCCTCGGCGGCGACGGCACGGTGCGCAACGTCGCGAGCGCCCTCGTCGGCACGGAGACGGCGCTCGGCATCCTGCCGGCCGGCACCGGCAACCTGCTGGCCCGCAACCTCGACCTGCCCGTCGGTCTCGAGGCGGCCGTGGCCGTGGCGCTGACCGGCCGCAACCGCCGCATCGACGTCGGCGAGCTCGTCGTCGGCTCCGCGCCGATGGACGATGCCCCCGACGAGACGGGCGACCCCGAGACGCACTATTTCCTCGTCATGAGCGGCATCGGGATGGACGCGCAGATCATGGCCGGCACCAACGAGAACCTCAAGGCGAAGGTCGGCTGGCCGGCCTACATGGTCTCGGGCATGAAGCACCTCGTCTCCCCGGAGTTCCGCATCGGCGTCAAGGTCGACGAGGAGCTCGAGTTCCGTCGGCGGGCGCGCATGGTCGTCATCGGCAACTGCGGGCGACTGCTCGGCGGGCTCGTGCTCATGCCGAACGCCCGGGTCGACGACGGCCAGCTCGACGCGGTCATCGCCTCACCACGCGGGGTCGTGGGCTGGGTCCCGGTGGCGACGCGCGTCGCAACCCGTCAGCGCAAGGGTCACGCGACCCTCGACCACAAGGTCTGCCGCGAGATCCGGGTCCGCACCGACCGGCCGGTGCCGCTCCAGATCGACGGCGACGTCATCGGCGAGGCCACCGAGGTCACCGCGACGGTGCGGCCAGGCTGCCTCACGGTCCGCGTCAGCCAGTAGTCCGCGTCAGGCGAAGAGGTCCCGGCCCCAGTGCTTCCCGTCCCCGAGGCCGGGCGGGCAGGCGAAGACGGCCGAGCCGTTGTGCTCGATGTACTCGTTGAGCCCGTCAGCCCTGGCGAGTGCCCGCTGCATCGGCACGAACTGCTTCTGCGGGTTGCGCATGTAGGCGAGGAAGAAGAGGCCGGCGTCGAGGTGGCCGACTCCGTCGGAGCCGTCGGTGAAGTTGTAGCCGCGCCGCAGGATGCGGATGCCGCCGAGGTGTTTCTCGTGGGCGAGGCGCACGTGGGCGGTGGCGGGGATCGCCGGTTGGCCGTCCGGGCCCTTCTTCGCGAAGTCGAGAGCGTCGAACTCCTTGGCCTGTCCGAGCGGCGCGCCCTCCTTCTTGTCGCGGCCGATGACGTCCTCCTGCTCCTGCAGGCTCGTCCGGTCCCAGACCTCGATGTGCATCCGGATGCGGCGTGCGACGAGGTAGGTGCCGCCGGACATCCACGCGCCGCCACCGGTCTCGTCGTCAGGCGCGACCCAGACGTGCTGTGCGAGACTCTCGGGGTCCTCGGCCTTGAGGTTGTTCGTGCCGTCCTTGAAGCCGAACATGTTGCGCGGCGTGGCCTGCGCTGTCGACGTGGAGGACGTGCGGCCGAAGCCGAGCTGCGACCAGCGGACGGCGACGATCCCGAAGCCGAGCCGCACGAGGTTGCGCACGGCATGGACGGCGACCTGCGGGTCGTTGGCGCAGGCCTGGATGCAGAGGTCGCCACCGGTGCGGCGCGGGTCGAGCTGGTCGCCGGCGAAGGCGGGGAGGTCCTGCAGGGCGGCCGGTCTCTTCGACGCGAGGCCGAAGCGGTCGTCGAAGAGGGACGGGCCGTAGCCGATCGTGATCGTCAGGCCGGATGCCGGGAGGCCGTAGGCCTCGCCGGTGTCCTCGGGTGCGCGGTTGGGTCCGCCGCCGACGAGTCCGCCGGGGGCTGCCTCTGCGCCGGCCGTCATGCGCTCGGCGGCACGCGTCCAGTCCTCGAGCAGCTGGCGCAGCTGGGCCCGGTCCTTCGTCACGACGTCGAGCGCGACGAAGTGCAGGCGATCCTGAGCCGGGGTGATGATGCCTGCCTGGTGCTCGCCGCGGAACAGGATCGCGGCGTCGAGCGCGAGGGCGTCCGCCGTCGTGGACGCCGGGGCACCCGCCGCAGCGGCGTCGCCACCGCGCGACGCCGCATATGCCCCCGTTGCCCCCACCACGACGCCGGCCACGGCGGCCGTGCCCGACGCGCCCAGGAGGCGGCGGCGGCTCAGGCCGTCGTCGCTCACGTGGCCTCCACGACTCCGGGCACCTTCGCGACCTGCTCCGAGAGCGCGTCGAGGGAGACCGTCAGCTCCTTGATGTCCGCCTCGGAGAGCGCGGTGTAGCTCTTGTAGTCGGCGCCGGTCTTGTGCTTGGCGAGCAGTCCGGACAGCTCGGTGAAGCGGGTGTCGAGCGCCTTCTGCAGCGCAGGGTCGCGCTGTACGATGACAGGACGCAGCACGGCCAGCGCCTGGCGGGAGCCCTCGAGGTTGCCGTCGAAGTCCCAGAGGTCGGTGTGCGAGTAGCGCTCCTCCTCGCCGGTGACCTTGCCGGTCGCGACCTCGTCGAGCAGGGCCTTGGCGCCGTTCGCGATGGACAGTGCGGTGGGCTCGACGGTCTTGCTCTTGGCCGCGATCTCGGTGACGTCGGCCAGGAGCTGGTCGGCGATGGCGCCGGAGTCCTTCTTCAGGCCGTCCTTCCAGAGGTCCTTCTCGAGGCGGTGGTAGCCGGTGAAGGCCATGCCGTCGGCGATGACGTCCTCACGCCCGTCGATCTTGGGGTCGAGCTGGCCGAAGCTCTCGGCGACCGGCTCGATGGCCTCCCACGGGTGACGCGCCTGGGCGTAGAGCGACCTGGCCTCGGCGATGTCGCCGGCCTTGACGGCGGCGACGAACTCCTTCGTGCCGTCGACGAACTCGTCGGCCTCGGACGCGACGAACGCCTTGTAGTCGGTGATCGCCTTGGCGACCTTGGAGTCGGCGCTGCCCTTGGCGGCCGTACCCGTGACCGTGAAGGTGCCCCGGATGCCGTCGCCCACCATGCCCGGCTTGCACGAGGTCGTGAAGGTGCCCGGCTCGGTGATCTCGACCTTGAGCTCGCGGCTCAGGCCCGGCGTGATGTTCTCGACCTCGGAGACGATGCGGTCGCCCTCGGCGTAGAGGTAGAACTCGTTGACCGTGCTGCCCGAGTTCGTGACCTGGAAGGTGACGGTGCCGGCCTTCGCCGTCGTCGCGCTCAGCTCGCAGGTCGTGTCGCTGGCGTTGACCGTGATCGGGCCCCCGGCCCCGCCCGCGGCGGTGGAGCCGGCCGTCGCGGTCGGCTTGTCGGTGCAGCCGGTGAGGGCCAGGGCTGCGGCCAACGACAGCGCGACGGGGACGGCGCGCGCGACGGGACGCAGGGCGAGGCGGGACATGGGGGTTCTCCTGGGGTGCATCGGGTGGGTGCGAGGGGGCGGTCGGTCGGTCCTCGATGGGACCGGTCAGGCGGCGACCGTCGGACGCGCGTCGTCGGTGGGCGTCACGGCCGGGGCCTTCGGCGTGGTGCGGGCCGGGCGCAGGAAGAGGGTCAGCACGACGCCGACGTAGAGCACCCACGCCACCGCCTGCAGGACGGTCGTGGCGGGCGTGAAGTTGAAGATGCCCTTGAGGAGCGTGGCGTACCAGCTGCTGGGGTCGACCGTGGTGCTGACGTCGAAGGCGAGCGTCGTCAGGCCCGGCAGGAAGCGCGCCTCCTGCAGGTCGTGCAGGCCGTACGCGAGGATGCCGGCGGCGACGAGGACGAGCAGGATGCCGGTCCAGCGGAAGAACTTCGTGAGGTTGATCTTCACCGCGCCGCGGTAGATCAGCCAGCCGAGCACGACGGCGCCGCCGAGCCCGACGACCCAGCCGATGAGGGGCTGGTTGTTGCCCTGCCCGGCGGCCTCGGTCGTGGCGTAGAAGAAGATCGCCGTCTCGAGGCCCTCGCGGCCGACGCCGAGGAAGGCCACGAGGGCGATCGCGAACGGACCCATGTCGAGGGCCTGGTCGAGCTTGCCCTTGAGCTCGCCGGAGATGGTGCGCGAGGCGGACTTCATCCAGAAGACCATGAACGTGACGAAGACCACCGCGATGATCGAGGCGCTGCCCCCGATGAGCTCCTGGGCCTCGAAGGTCAGCTGCTTCGTGCCGTAGGTGAGCAGGGCACCGAGCGCGACAGCGAGGACGACGGCGACGCCGACCCCGGTCCAGACGTAACGCAGGGCCCAGCGGCGACCGGTCTTCACGAGGAAGGCGACGAGGATGACGACCACGAGGGCGGCCTCGAGACCCTCTCGGAGTCCGATGAGCGCGTTGCTCGCGAGCACGGGTGCCTTCTCTCGGGTTGCTGACAGCATTTAGGCCACGGTGGCGTGACGGAATTCAGCAAAGCACAGGTAAGCCTTGCCTAACAACCCGGTCGCGGTGTCAGAGTCGCCACATGAGCACGCCCGCGACCCCCTCCAGCTTCTCCGGGTTTCCGCCCGGCGCCCTGCCCTTCTACGCCGAGCTCGAGGACCGCAACAGCCGCGACTGGTGGCTCGCCCACAAGGACGTCTACGAGCGGGACGTGCGCGAGCCGATGCTGGCCCTGCTCGACGGCCTCGAGGAGGAGTTCGGCGAGGCGAGGCTCTTCCGGCCCAACCGCGACGTGCGCTTCAGCGCGGACAAGTCGCCGTACAAGACGCACCAGGGAGCACTCGTCGGCAGTGGCACCGTCCTCGGCTACTACGTGCAGGTGAGCGCCGACGGCCTCCGGGCCGGCGGCGGGTTCCGGGCATCGAGCCCCGCCCAGACAGCCCGGTTCCGTGCCGCCGTCGACGCGCCGTCGAGCGGCCTCGAGCTCGAAGCCGTCCTCGCTTCCTTGCGCGAGCAGGACTTCGAGCTCCTCGGCGAGCGCGTCAAGACCGCACCGCGGGGGTATGCCGCCGACCATCCTCGCATCGAGACGCTTCGTCACAAGGAGCTCATGGTCATGCGCGACTTCGGCGCCCCGGCCTGGCTGTCGACGCGGCGCACCCTCACGATCGTGCGGGACACGTGGCGGGCGGTGCGCCCGCTCACGGACTGGCTCGAGGCGCACGTCGGCGCAGAGTGACCGCGCCGCCCGGAGCCGACCGATACGTTGGCCGGGTGACCCAGCGCAGCGTCCCGGTCGACGCATACATCATCGGAGCCGGCCCGGGCGGGCTGGCCACGGCGGCCGCCCTCGAGGCGCGTGGCCTGCACGGAGTCGTCCTCGAGCGCAGCGACGGCGTCGGCTCGTCGTGGCGCGAGCACTACGACCGGCTGCACCTGCACACGCCCCGCGAGCTCTCCGGCCTGCCGGGGCTGCCGATTCCCAGGGAGATGGGGCGCTGGGTCTCGCGGGACGACGTCGTGCGCTACCTCGAGCTGTATGCCGCCCACCACCGGCTCGACGTCCGTCTCGGCACCGAGGTGAGCCGCCTCGACCGCGCGCCGGACGGCGACGCGTGGACCGTGACGCTCGCGAACGGCACGATCCTGACGGCGCCGTATGCCGTGGTTGCGACGGGCTTCAACCACACGCCGCGGGAGCCGGACGTTCCTGGGCTGCAGGCCTACTCGGGTGAGGTGGTCCTGGCTCGCCACTACCGCAACGGGTCCGCGCACGCGGGCAAGGACGTCCTCGTGGTCGGCACCGGCAACACCGGCACCGAGCTGGCCGTCGACCTCGTGGAGCATGGAGCCGCCCGGGTGCGCCTGGCGGTGCGTACCGTGCCGCACATCCTGCGCCGCAACACGGGGCCGTATGCCGCGCAGTACACCGGCATCGCCGTGCGGCGCCTGCCGACCGCGCTCGTCGACCGGATCGCACCGGTCGTGGAGCGGATCCAGACGCCCGACCTGTCGGCGCAGGGGCTGCCACGCCCCTCCACCGGGCTGCTCACCCGGGTGGAGCGCGACAACGCCATCCCGGTGCAGGACGTCGGGATCATCGACGCGATCCGTGCCGGCCGGGTCGAGCCCGTGGCCGCGCTGGCCGCGTTCGAGGGAGACACCGTGGTGCTGACCGACGGCTCGCGGCTGCGCCCACACCTCGTGGTGCTCGCCACCGGATACGGCCAGGGCCTGCAGCCCCTCGTCGGGCACCTCGGCGTCCTCGACGACAAGGGCCGGCCGGTCGAGCAGGGCGGTCGGAGCGCTCGAGGCGCCCAGGGCCTGTGGTTCACCGGTTACACCAACCCGATCTCGGGCATGCTGCGCGAGCTCTCCATCGACGCCCGCAAGATCGCCCTGGCCATGGCTCTGAAGAAGCGCCGCGAGGTCAGGGCCCGCCGCGCCGCCTCCTAGCCCAGCGCGACCGGCGCCTCGGGACGTGCTCCGCTTTCCGGAGCAGCTTCCGAGCAGATTCAGCCACCTCGGATACTTGTCATACAAGTTTTCAACTCATACGATCACTCGGGTCACCGTCGCCGCTCCCGAGGACCTTCCATGACTGCCGACCGCATCCGCCACGTAGCCCTCTCGTCCGTCGTCCTGCCACTGCCCACCCCGATCAGCGACGCCAAGGTGCTGACCGGCCGGCAGAAGCCGATGACCGAGGTCGTCCTCCTCTTCGCCGAGATCACGACCGACCAGGACCACCGCGGCACGGGCTTCAGCTACAGCAAGCGCGCCGGTGGTCCCGCCCAGTTCGCCCACGCCAAGGAAGTCGCAGAGGGCCTGATCGGTGAGGACCCGAGCGACATCGCGAAGGTCTACGACAAACTTCTCTGGGCCGGTGCCTCTGTCGGCCGCTCGGGGGTCGCCACCCAGGCGCTGGCCGCCATCGACATCGCGCTCTGGGACCTCAAGGCGCGCCGCGCCGACCTGCCGCTCTCGAAGCTCATCGGCTCGCACCGTGACTCGGTGCGCACGTACAACACCTCCGGTGGCTTCCTCCACGCGCCCATCGAGGAGGTCAAGGAGCGCGCCTCCGAGTCACTGGCCGCCGGCATCGGCGGCATCAAGATCAAGGTCGGCCAGCCCGACATGAAGATCGACCTCCAGCGGCTGGCCGCCGTGCGCGAGCACCTCGGCGACGACGTGCCGCTCATGGTCGACGCCAACCAGCAGTGGGACCGCGCCACCGCCCTGCGCTTCGGCCGGGCCGTCGAGGACCTCAACCTCGTCTGGATCGAGGAGCCCCTGGACGCCTATGACGCGGAGGGCCACGCCCAGCTCGCCGCCGCCCTCGACACCCCGATCGCGACCGGCGAGATGCTCTCGAGCGTCGCCGAGCACGTCCGCCTCATCGAGGCCCGCGCGGCCGACATCATCCAGCCCGACGCCCCTCGCGTCGGCGGCATCACGCCCTTCCTGCGCTTGGCGACCCTCGCCGACCACGCCGGCCTGCAGCTCGCCCCGCACTTCGCGATGGAGATCCACCTGCACCTCGCCGCCTGCTACCCCCGCGAGCCGTGGGTGGAGCACTTCGAGTGGCTCGACCCGCTCTTCAACGAGCGCCTGGAGACCCGTGACGGCCGCATGGTCGTGCCCGACCGTCCCGGTCTCGGCTTCACGCTGAGCGAGCAGGCCAAGGCGTGGACGGTCGACACGTACGAGACCGGACGCGCCTGAGGGATGTCCGCGTCATTCGCCTGGCGACGGTCGCCGACCAGGTTGTCGCCGTGACCTCACGCGCCGACGACGAGCAGCGACTCGACCGCGACACGGGCCGCGGTCTGGCGCACGAGCTCGTCGAGCGGCTCAAGGAGCAGATCCTCGCCGGCCAGATGGAACCGGGCCAGAAGCTGCCCACCGAGGCCTCCCTCGTCGCCGAGTACGGCGTGAGTCGCACGGTCGTGCGCGAGGCGATCTCTCGCCTCCAGGCGGCGGGGCTCGTCGAGACCTACCAAGGGCGAGGGTCCTTCGTCCTGGCCCTGCCGGACACGGAAGGCTTCGCCGTCGGGGCCGAGCGCGTGCGCACGCACCGCGACGTGCTGGACATGATCGACTTCCGCATCGGCGTCGAGAGCGAGGCCGCGGGCCTCGCCGCCGAGCGCCGGACCGACGTGCAGCTGAAGGCGCTCGAGCGAGCGCTCCGGGACCTGACACGGGCCGGCGACAAGCCGAGCGGTGCAGTGGAGGCCGACTTCGAGTTCCACCGTCGCATCGCCCTCGCGTCCGGGAACCGCTTCTACGCCGACCTGCTCGCGTCACTCGGCCCGCTGATGATCATGCTGCCGCGCACACGCCTGGAGGCGGCATACACCGTGTCCGACGCGACGCACGTCACCCGCGTCGCGCTCGAGCACGAGAACATCCACCTCGCCATCGCCCGCGGCGACGGCACGGCCGCACGGGCCGCCATGCGTCTGCACCTCAGCAACTCACGAGCCCGCCTCCAACGGGACTGAGCCGGCGACGACCGGACGGACTGCTCTCTCGATCGGCGTATTCGGCGTCACCAGCGGGCGGTGTTGACCTCGAAGCCCGGCTGCACCGACTGCATGTAGACGGTGTCCTCGCGGCGACGGATGCCGCACGAGAGGTACTGCTCGTGCAGCGCGCCAAGCGCGTCCTCGTCGATCTCGACGCCGAGACCCGGGCCGGTCGGCACCGCCACGGCACCGTCGACGAAGTCGAGCACGCCCGGCTTCACGACCTCCTCGGTCTTCCACGGGTAGTGGGTGTCGCACGCGTACGTGAGGTTCGGGGTCGCCGCCGCCAGGTGTGTCATCGCCGCGAGGCTGACGCCGAGGTGGCTGTTCGAGTGCATCGACAGGCCCATCCCGAAGGTGTCGCAGATGCCGGCCAGCAGGCGCGACCGCAGCAGCCCACCCCACAGGTGGTGGTCCGACAGCACGACGCCGACAGCTTGCGCCCGCACGGCAGGGGCGAGGTGCTCGAACGCGATGACGCACATGTTCGTCGCGAGCGGCAGCTCGGTCTCACGGGCGACCGCCGCCATCCCCTCGATGCCGGGCGTCGGGTCCTCGAGGTACTCGAGCACGTCGGCGAGCTCCTGCGCCACGCGGATCGAGGTCTCGACCGTCCAACCGCCGTTCGGGTCGATCCGCAGCTTGTGGTCGGGGAACGCCTCGCGCAGCGCGCGCATCCCCTCGATCTCGTCGTCGGGCGGCAGCACGCCTCCCTTGAGCTTGATGGCGTCGAAGCCGTATGCCGTCACCATCCGCTTCGCCTGGACGACGAGCTGGTCCGGCGTGAGGGCTTCACCCCAGTCGTCGTCCGGTCGGCCGGGGTGCCCGGCCCACTTGTAGAAGAGGTAGGCGCTGAAAGGCACGGAGTCTCGCACGGCGCCGCCGAGCAGGTCGCTGACGGGCCGGCCCGTCTCGTGCCCCTGGATGTCGAGGCAGGCCACCTCGAACGGCGAGTAGGCCGTCGCCACGGCGGAGTCGACCTGCAGCATGCCGCCGAAGCTGGCGCCGGCATCCGCGGCCCCGCCACCGAGGGCGTCGGCGGCGCGGCGCCAGAGCCCGTTGAGGTCGTAGACGTCGTGGCCGAGGACGGCCCGCCCGACGGCCTGGAGCCGCTGAAGCTGCGCCTCGTCCCCGTAGGTCTCGCCGAGCCCCACCGACCCGGTGTCGGTGCGCACGCGCACGATCGCGCGCAACGCATACGGCTGGTGGACGCCGACGACGTTGAGGAGAGGGGGGTCCTCGAACGCCACCGGCGTGACCGAGACCGACGCGATGCGGGAGCGCGTGGGGCTCACTCGCGCTCGGCCTTGACCGCGAGCACGGGAACCGTCGCGTCGAGGAGGATCCGCTGGGCCGTGCTGCCGAGGATCAGCTTGCCCACCGGGCTGCGGTGCCGCAGGCCGATGACGACGAGCGTCGCGCGGACCTCGTCGACGAGGCTCTCGAAGGTGTCGGCGAGCGAGTCACCGTGCAGCGGCTGGCGCACGTCGACCGCGACACCCGATTGGGCGGCCCGTGCCCTGATCCGCTCGACGTGGTCGCCGTCGACCATGTCCGCATCGACGGTGGACCCGCGCCGGGGTGAGTTGACGACGACGAGGGGCTGCTCCCGGAGTCGGGACTCGGCGATGCCGGCGTCGAGCGCCGCGCGTCCCTCCGGGGTGTCGAGGTAGCCGACGATGATGGTCATTTCGCCTCCGTGGTCTCGCGGTCAGGGGTCCGGCGCGTGGCCGGCTCGGCCGGCTCGGCCGGCTCGAGCGCACCGGCGGAATCGAGCGCACCGGCGGGCCCACCTCGTCCGGCGCGGATCAGTCTGCGCACCAAGGGGAAGAGCGCAACCGCGACGATCGCGGCGAAGATCGTGCCGGAGATCGGGCGCGTCAGGAAGCCGGTCGGGTCGCCACCGAAGATCAACAGCGACTGGCGGGCCGACGACTCGATGAGCGTCCCGAGCACGAAGGCCAGGACCATCGGGCCGGGGTCGAAGCCGAATTTCTTCATCAGGTAGCCGACGACGCCGAAGACGATGACGAGGTAGATGTCGAAGACCGAGTTGTTCACGGTGTAGACGCCGAGCATCGTGATGAGGGCGGTGATCGGCGCGAGGATCGCCGGACGCACCCTGAGGATGCGCACGAAGACCCCGACCATCGGAATGCTCATGATGAGCAGCAGGATGTTGCCGATGTACATCGAGTTGATGACGCCCCAGAAGATGTCCGGGTGGGTGTCCACGAGCTGCGGTCCCGGCTGCACTCCCTGGATCAGCAGGGCGCCGAACATGAGCGCCATCGTCGCGTTCGCCGGGATGCCGAGGGTGAGCAAGGGGATGAACGACGACGTCGCGGCGGCGTTGTTGGCCGTCTCGGGGGCGGCCACGCCCTCGATCGCACCACGGCCGAAGCGCTCCGGCTGCTTCGCCCGGCGCTTCTCGACGGCATACGCCACGAGTGATGAGAGGACGGCACCACCCCCGGGCAGCACGCCGAGTCCGAAACCGATGCCCGAGCCGCGCGCGATGGCTCCCTTGGAGTCCGAGAGGTCCTGGCGGCTCGGCCACACCTTGGTCACCTTCGCCGGGGCGTGGACCTTCTTGTGGTTCTCCTCGAGGTTGTAGAGGATCTCGCCGAGGCCGAAGAGGCCCATGGCGATCGGCACGAAGTCGATGCCGTCGGCCAGGTTGAGGCTGCCGAAGGTGAAGCGCTCGGCGCCGGTGAAGGAGTCGCGCCCGACGGTCGCGATGAGCAGCCCGATCGCCGCGGCGATGATGGCCTTCAGCTTGCCGCCGTTGCCGACGGTCGAGACGAGCAGGACGCCGAGCAGGCCGAGCGCGGCATACTCCGGCGGGCCGAAGTCCAGGGCGTAGCCGGCGACCACGGGCGCGAGGACTGACAGACCGATGATCGAGACGGTCCCGCCGATGAACGAGCCGATGGCGGCGATCCCCAGCGCGGCACCGGCCCGCCCCTGCTTGGCCATCGCGAAACCGTCGAAGACCGTAACGACCGAGCTTGCCTCTCCCGGGAGCCGGAGGAGCACCGAGGTGATGGTGCCGCCGTACTGCGCGCCGTAGAAGATGCCGGCCAGCATGATGATCGCGGACACCGGCTCGATGCCGTAGGTGATGGGCAGCAGGATGGCGATGGTCGCTGCCCGGCCGAGGCCCGGCAGCACACCGATGAGCATGCCGATGACCACGCCGACGAGGCAGTAGAGCAGGTTCGTCGGCTGCAGGACGATCTCGAAGCCGTTGAGGATGGGGGTGAAATCCATGACGGGTTCCTCCGGTCAGATCAGGCGCGGGAGGGGGATCGCGAGCGCCAGGACGAAGAGCGCGTAGAACGCGGCGACGGTGATGACGCTGATGACCGCCGTCATGCGCCAGGACTCCCCGCCGAGGAAGCGCAGCCAGATCACCATGACGAGCAGCGACGGCACCTCGAACCCGATGACGGGCAGCAGGGCAGCCAGACCGACGAGGGTGAGCACGCCGAGCCCCGTGAGCGCGCTCGAGCGGGTGAACACCTCGGTGTCCTCCGCCTGGCGCCCGAAGGCCAGCTGGGCCAGGGACAGCGCCGTCACGGCCACGGAGATCACGAACGGCCACAGCCCGGGGCCGGGCTGGGTCAGGGTGCCGAGCCCGAAGCCGAGCGACAGGGCGATGCCCGCGACACCGACGGCCAGCGTGACCAGGCCCGCCGCGACCTGGGCGAGCGGTCCCGCATGCGGCGGTCGCTCCTCGTCCAGGTCATGCGCGAGCTCGGCCTTGAGCTCCTCGAGGATGTCGACCTCCGCGGCCGGTGGCCGCTCGGTCCCGCTCGTCGTGCTCATCCCTGCTCCTCTTCGAGTGGGTGGTTCGGGGCGCCGGCGCGGCCCGGTCAGCTGTTGGACGCGAGGGAGATGCCGAACTGCTTGAGCTTGGCGGTGTTCGACTCGAGGTCGGACGTGAGCTTGCTCGCAACCTCGGTGCCCGGGATCTCGAGCGGCGTCAAGTTGTTCTGCTCGTTGAACTTCTTGTACTCCTCGGTCGCGAACGTCTTCTTCGCAGCCTCGACGAGCTTGTCCTTGACGGCCTGCGGTGTGCCCTTCGGCGTCGTGATGAAGCGGTACTGCGAGACCTGCACGTCGAAGCCCTGCTCCTTGGCCGTGGGCACGTCGGGCAGGAACTTGACGCGGTCGGCTGAGAAGACCGCGAGCGGGACGAGCTTGCCGGCCCGGATGTTCTCGATCGCCTCGCCGACCTGCATCGTCGACACATCCACCTGCGCACCGAGCAAAGCCGTCAGGTTGGGGGCGCCGCCGTCGAAGGGCACGGCCGTCGCCTTGATGCCCGCTGTCGCGAAGGTGAGCGCCGAGTTGAGCTGGGCACCCGTGCCGACACCGGTCGTGCCGTAGCGGATGGTCTTGCCGGCCGCCTTCATGTCGGCGATGCTCTTCCACCCCGTCTTCGGGTTGGTGGCGAGCACGTAGTCGTCGCGCGAGACGCCGTAGACGATGTCGAAGTCGTCGGCCTTGACGGACTCCGACTCCGAGACGGCGAGTGGGGTGATGGCGAACAGCGAGGCGTTCTGGATGGCGACCGAGTAGCCGTCGGGGGCCGCCTTCTGCAGCTCCTTGGCCACCAGGGCGCCGTTGGCGCCCGGCTTGTTGACCACGGGCATCGCCACTCCGAGCGACTGGCCCATGCCCTTGGACATGGCCCGGCTGATGAGGTCGCTGCTGCCCCCGGCGGAGGCGCCGACGGTCATCTGGATGCTCTTCGTCGGGTAGTCGCTCCCGCCGCTGGCATTGCCGCCACCGGAGCCGGTCTTGACTCCTCCACAGGCGGTGAGTGCGAGGGCGAGGGCGGTGGCGCCTGTTGCGACCGCGAGGCGGCGCCTCGTTGGAACGTTCGTCATTGAAGGTCTCCTCGAGCTGGTGCGCCGTCCGGGGCGGGGCGCTGGGGGGCGGTTGAGCTCCCTTGACGGGAGACCCTACGAAGGTCGGTCAATGCCTGTCCAAACCCGATGCTGCATCGGCTGATACCTTCGCTGTATCGTGCTGTAGCGTCAGCCGGCATGATGACCCTCGACCAGGTCCGCGCCTTCGTCGCCGTGGCGGAGGAGCTGCACTTCGGCCGGGCCGCCGATCGGCTGAACATGACCCAGCCGCCGCTCAGCCGGCAGATCCAGAAGCTCGAGCGCACGGTCGGGGTCACCCTCCTCGAGCGCGACAACCGCCGGGTCGCGCTCACCGAGGCCGGCCGCGCCTTCCTCGACGAGTGCTACCGCCTGCTCGCGCTCGTCGACAGCGCGGGCGACGTCGCCCGCCGGATCCAAGGAGGCTCGGCCGGGACGCTGCGGCTCGGCTTCACGGCGGTGTCGGCCATCGGGATGCTCGGGCCGCTGCTGCTCGAGCTCGACCGCAGCCTGCCCGGCATCGACGTGATCCTCCACGAGCGGGTGACGGCCGCACAGGCCGACGGCATACGCCGCGGGGAGCTGGACCTCGGCCTCGCGAGACCGCCGTTCGACACGACGGAGCTCGAGTCGAGGGTCGTCTTCCGGGAGGCGCTGTGCGCCGCCGTGCCGGCCGAGCACCCCCTCGCGTCGGTCGCGCGGCCGCTGACGCCCGGGGACTTCGACAGCGTGCCCGTCATCAGCTACAACCCGGTCCAGTCCCGCTACTTCCACGAGCTGACCGTCCGCTTCCTGACCAATGCCCAGCCCAGGGTGGAGCAGCAGGTGCACCAGATCCTCACCGCCGTCCTCCTCGTCGCCGCCGGGCGCGGTTGCGCCCTGGTGCCCGCCTCCGCGCGCTCGCTCGGCGTGCAGGGCGTGGCCTACAAGAACCTCGTCCACGGGGGCGGCGACCCAGACGGTAGCGAGGAGCCGGGCCGTCCCGTCGAGCTGCACGCCATCTGGGCACGGGGACGCCGGAGCCCGATGCTGCACCGCGTCCTCGGACAGATCGGTCGCACGAAGCTCGGCGACGAGGTCTGAGCAAGACGCCCAACAGTGATGCTCATCGGGCATCACGGCATACAGAATCCGTCTTGGACAGGTATCCGACGTTCTTCCTAGCCTGAGGTCACATCACTGGCCCAGCGGCGGGTCCCTCGACTTCGCGAGACGGGCCGGCCGCCCCGTCACAAAGGACGTTCCCGTGCCCCTGGCTCCAGACGAACTCGCTCACCAGCTGGGCACCGGTCTCCTGTCGTTCCCCGTCACGCACTTCACGCCCGACCTCGCCTTCGACGAGGCGGCCTACCGCGATCACCTGTCGTGGCTCAGCGGCTACGACGTCGCCGGTCTCTTCGCCGCGGGCGGCACGGGCGAGGGCTTCTCGCTCCGCACGGACGAGATCGACACCGTCGTGCGCGTGGCCGTCGACGAGATCGGTGGAAAGGTCCCCGTGCTGGCCCCGGCCACCGGCGGGACGGCCGTTGCCGTCGCCCAGGCCAGGGCGGCCGAGGCCGCCGGCGCCGACGGCATCCTCCTCTTCCCGCCCTACCTGACCGAGGCCGGCCAGCGCGGGCTCGTCGAGCACATCTCGGCGGTATGCCGTGCCACCTCGCTCGGCGTCATCGCCTACTCCCGGGCCAACGCGATCCTCGGCGACGTCGCCGTCGCCGAGGCAGCCGAGCGCAACCCCAACCTGATCGGCCTCAAGGACGGCGTCGGCAATGTCGAGGAGATGACCCGCACCTATGCCCGGGTCGGCGACCGCCTGCTCTACGTCGGCGGGCTGCCCACCGCCGAGACCTTCGCCCTGCCGCTGCTGCAGCTCGGCGTCACGACGTACTCGTCGGCGATCTTCAACTTCGTGCCCGAGTTCGCGGTCGGCTTCTACGAGGACGTGCGCCGCCAGGACAGGGACGCGGTCTACCGCAAGCTGAACGACTTCGTGCTGCCCTACCTCGACATCCGCGACCGCGAGCGAGGATATGCCGTGTCCATCATCAAGGGTGGCCTCGCCGCCGTCGGCCGGCCCGCGGGTCCGGTGCGCCCACCGCTCACCGACCTCACGGAGCAGGACCTCGCGGACCTCACGATCCTCGTCGACAAGATCAGCTGAAGGAGCCCTCGCATGACCTCCCTTACGGGTCACTCGATCATCGCCGGATCCCCCGCTCCCGGAAGGCTTCCGGGGTCAGCGGCCGTGGCTGCGGCCACCGGTGAGGCCCTCGAGCCCATCTACACGTATGTCGACGAGGAGCAGCTGCGAGCCGCCACGCAAGCAGCGGCCGATGCCTTCGACGCCTACCGCGCCACATCACCCACCGATCGGGCGGCCTTCCTTCAGAGAGTCGCCCAAGAGATCGAGGCGGACGGCGAGGCCATCATCGGCCGCGCCGTCGCCGAGTCGGGCCTGCCGCTCGGCCGCCTGACGGGCGAGCTGGGTCGCACGACGGGGCAGCTGCGGATGTTCGCCGAGGTCGTACGCGTCGGCGACCATCTCGAGGCACGCATCGACCCCGCCCTGCCGGACCGCACCCCAGCCCCGCGCGCCGACATCCGCCAGCGTCACGTGCCCCTCGGCCCGGTCGCCGTCTTCGGCGCCAGCAACTTCCCGCTCGCCTTCTCCGTCGCCGGTGGCGACACCGCCTCCGCCCTGGCCGCCGGGTGCCCCGTCGTCGTCAAGGCACACAACGCCCACCCCGGCACGAGCGAGCTGGTCGGGGCCGCGATCACGCGCGCCGTGGCAGCGAGCGGCCTGCCTGCCGGCGTCTTCTCGCTCGTCTTCGGCAGCGGCACGTCGGTCGGGCAGGCGCTCGTGAGCGACCCGAGCATCAAGGCGGTCGGCTTCACCGGCTCACGCGCCGGGGGACTCGCGCTCGCCGCGACCGCGGCCGCCCGCCGGGAGCCGATCCCCGTCTACGCCGAGATGAGCTCGGTCAACCCCGTCGTGGTCCTGCCCGGCAGCATCGCCGGCGGGCGGGCGGAGGGCCTCGCGGCGGCATACGTCGACTCGCTGATCCTGGGCTCCGGGCAGTTCTGCACGAACCCCGGGCTCACCTTCGTCCCCACCGGCCCGGACGGTGACGCCTTCCTCGCCTCCGCGGCGCGGGCCGTCGCGGACGCCACCGGCCAGGTCATGCTCACCTCGGGGATCGCCCAGGCCTACGCGAAGGGCGCCGACACGCTGCGCGTCACACCCGGTGTCACGGTCGAGGCCGAGGGCAGCCCCGGCGAGACCGGCAACGCGCCCGCGCCCCTGCTCGCGTCCACGACGCTCGCGGCACTGCGGGACGACGCCAGCGTCAGCGAGGAGATCTTCGGTGCCGCCGGTGTCGTGGTGCGCTGGGACGACGTGAGCGAGCTCGCCGACGCGATCCGTGGGCTCGAGGGACAGCTCACCGTCAGCGTGCAGGCTGCCGACGGCGACCACGAAGCGGCTCGCACACTGCTGCCGCTTCTCGAGACCAAGGCGGGCCGGGTCCTCTTCAACGGGTGGCCCACCGGCGTCGAGGTCGGTCACGCGATGGTGCACGGTGGACCGTTCCCCGCGACGAGCGACTCGCGGTCCACGTCGGTCGGCTCGCTCGCCATCTACCGTTTCCAGCGACCGGTCGCCTACCAGGACCTACCGGCCGAGCTCCTGCCCGAAGCGATCCGCGACGACAACCCGTGGGGTGTCACCCAGCGCATCGACGGTCGCCTGCGACCGGCCCAGGACTGACGGGAACACACCATGACACCGACCATCGCCTCCGTCGAGGTCGTGCCCGTCGCCGGCCACGACAGCATGCTGCTCAACCTGAGCGGCGCACACGGCCCCTTCTTCACCCGCAACATCGTTCTCGTCACCGACAGCGACGGCAACACAGGGCTGGGCGAGGTGCCCGGCGGCGAGAAGATCGCCGGCACCGTCCGGGAGGCTGCGGAGCTCCTGCTGGGTCAGGAGATCGCCCGCTTCCGCCAGCTGCTCCGGCAGGTCGCGCAGACGTATGCCGGCCGCGACGCGGGTGGTCGGGGCGCCCAGACCTTCGACCTCCGGACGACGGTCCACGCGGTCACCGGGCTCGAGTCGGCGCTGCTCGACCTTCTGGGCCAGTACCTCGGCGTGCCGGTAGCCGAGCTGCTCGGTGACGGTCAGCAGCGCAGCCAGGTGCCGATGCTCGGCTATCTCTTCTACGTCGGAGACCCGGCCCGCACCGACCTGCCCTACCTCGTCGACGACGAGCGCGAGGACCGCTGGTCGCAGCTGCGCCGACGCGAGGCGCTGACCCCCGACGCCGTCGTCGCGCTGGCCGAGGCCGCGCAGGAGCGCTACGGCTTCAGCGACTTCAAGCTCAAGGGCGGGGTGCTCGCCGGCGAGGAGGAGGTGGCAGCGGTCACCGCCCTCGCTCGGCGCTTCCCCGACGCACGCATCACGCTCGACCCCAACGGCGGCTGGCTGCTCGACGATGCCGTGCGCCTGTGCACCGGTCTGGGCGACGTGCTCGCGTACGCGGAGGACCCGGTCGGTCCGGAGGGGCGTTTCTCCGGCCGCGAGACGATGGCCGAGTTCAAGCGCGCGACCGGGCTGAGGACGGCGACGAACATGATCGCCACGGACTGGCGCGAGATGGCCCACGCGATCCGCACCGATGCCGTCGACATCCCGCTCGCCGACCCGCACTTCTGGACCATGGCCGGCTCGGTCCGGGTCGCCCAGCTGTGCAACGACTTCGGCCTGACGTGGGGGTCGCACTCCAACAACCACTTCGACATCTCGCTCGCGATGTTCACCCACGTCGGCGCGGCCGCTCCCGGCGAGATCACGGCCCTCGACACGCACTGGATCTGGCAGGACGGCCAGGCGTTGACGACCTCGCCGCTCGAGATCGTCGACGGCGCCATCGAGGTGCCGACCGCACCGGGGCTCGGCGTGACGCTCGACCGGGAGGCGCTCGCCGCGGCGCACGAGCTCTACCTCGAGCACGGCCTCGGTGCCCGCGACGACGCCGTGGCCATGCAGGCCCTGCTCGGCGACTGGACCTTCGACCCGAAGCGCCCCTGCCTCGTGCGCTGAGCACCCGTAGTTGAGGTGCCGCGCCCTCGGAAGCTGCTCCGCTTCCGGGAGCAGCTTCCGAGTCTCCGAGGCGCCGCTGGGGGGAGCTCGCCGGCGAGCGTGGCGGTCAGGGACGGAGCTGGCCGCCGAGGTTGAGGAAGGCGGCGGCGACGTCCTCGGTCTCGGCGACGGCGCGGGCGAGGGCCTCGTCGCTCGGCAGTCCCGACGCCAGCAGCTCGTGGTGGCGCGTCATCGTCGTCGCGGCGACGTCGTCGGGCACGGGCGCGACGGCCGCCACGACGGAGCGGGCGCCCAGCGACAGCAGTGACAGCGCCAGCCCGAGGGACTCGTGGCCCGGCCGCGCGGAGGCCTGGCCGACCTCGCACGCCGAGAGCACGACATGGTCGGCGCGCACGCCGGTCGGCTGCAGCTCGTGGGCGAAGACCGGGCCGTCGTGGAGCACGAGGGACGAGAAGAGGGGCGACTCGACCTGGTGGGTGCCGTGGGCGGCGACGTGCACGATGCCGGGGCGGGCCAGCGCGCCGACCAGCTCGTCGCGCCGGGACGGATCGGCGAGCCTGGCACGCTCGCCCCAGGTGCTCACGATCGTGCGCCCCTCGATCGCCGCTCGGGGCACGGACGGGCCGACGCTGACGTGCACCTCCGTCGAGGTGGGCCGCGCGCCGTTGCCCGTGTCGACGACGCGCGCGGCAGCACGGCGCGCGAAGGACGTCAACGACAGCGCGACCGTGAAGGGGCGGCCGGCCATCGACGGCATGAGCGCCCACGGGAGGGCAGACACCTCCGGGCTGGTGACGAGCACGAGCCCCCGGTCGGAGCGCCAGGGGTGCAGCAGTGCGGCGTCGAGCTCGGCCGCGCTCGAGCGCAGGGACGACCACACGGCGCCGGCCAGCGGCCCGAGGTGATGCGTGGCGGCGGCCCGGAGGTCGACGCGTACGCGGTGGGCTAGCTCGGCGCCGCTCTCGACCGGCATGAGGTCGCGCATCACCGCCCGGCCTCCGATGACCCCGACGGCACCGAGTCGGCCGCGGTGCCGGAAGAACCAGAGGAGGTCACGATCAACCCGGCCGAGGTGCTCGCGCGCCTCCCGCACCCGGAGGGGGATGGTGCCTGACGCACCACCGCTGCGGCTCAGGGCCCAGTCCCGGTCCCGGATCTGTCGCTCGAGCCGCGAGGCGTGGTCGTGCAGCTCGTGGGCCTGGGCGGGGTCCGACTCGCTCCTCAGGTGTCCGCGCACGGCACGCAGCTGCTCGGTGAGCACGGCCAGCTGCTCGTCGTCGGGCCGGCCGAGGGAGGGCAGGCGGTCGGTGGCGCTGCGCCACCGTTCCAGGGCCTCCAGCACGGCGGCGCTGCCCCTCGGCACGGCGAGCTCCAGGTCGAGCTCCGAGAGTCGGGCTCCGTGGACGGCCCTGGCCGTGCGCAGGTCGAGGCTCGCGCTGCCCTGCTGGCCGGCAGCCAACCGCCGCGAAGCCCGGACCAGGATCCGGCGGGCGGGCACCAGCTCGCCGGTCGCCACGAGGGTCATCGCGGTCACCGCCGCCGCGTCGAGCTCGTCGGACAGCGATCCTGTCGACACCCGCTCGAGGCTGAGCAGGCGGGTGTTCGCGGCGGCGGCGTCGCCGGACAGGAGCAGCGCCTGAGCCGCGACGACCCGAGCGCTGTCGGCGAGCTCGGGGTCACCGAGCTCGGTGGCCGTCTCGGCGAGCCCGTCCGCCGTTGCCGCGGCCGCGAGCGCCGCCACCCGCTCGCGCTCCGCCAGCTGGCGATCCTGCCCGGTACGCCGCTGATGGTCCAGGTCGACGCGAAGCCCGACGAGCATCGCCTTGGCGGCCCACGCCCGCGCACCGATGCGCGCATAGGTCTCGCGCGCCGAGCTGGCCGCCTCCGCCGCGAGGTCGAGCTGCCCGAGCAGGCGGTGGGCGCGGGCCAGGGCCAGCCCGAACTCCGCGCGCATCTGGTCGTGCCCGTCACCCTCGAGGTCGGCCAGTCCTGCCTGCAGCGCCTCGACCGCCTCCTTGACGAGGCCCGCCTCGAGCAGGACCTGGGCCCGGTCGAGCCGTGCCGGCCCCTTGAAGACGTCGGCCTCCAGCTCCTGGGCGCGTGCCATGCCGGCGAGCGAGCGGGGGATGTCGCCGAGGAGGAAGGCGGCATACCCCTCGTTGTGCCGAGCCATGAACTCCTGCTCGGCGCCACCGAGCTCGTGCGCGAGACGAGCCGCCTCGGCGAAGGCGTCGAGCGCCTGCTGCGGCCGGAGCAGCTCGAAGGCGAGCATCCCGCGGCTGAGGTGCACCGAGCACTGTTCGCGCTCGGTGAAGGCGTCGAGCCGCCGCACGGCGCCCTCGAGCCCCTCCCAGGCCGAGGCCAGGTCGCCGGCCCGGCCGTGGATGTTGGCGCGCTGGTAGTTCAGGCGCGCCCGCAGGGCCTCGTCCCCGAGGTCGTCGACAAGTTCCTCGGCCTCGGCGAGCCGGGCCGACGCCTGCTCGATGCCGGAGAGCATGAACTCGGTCAGCGCCAGCGTGATCAGCGTCTTGCACCGCAGCCCCAGCCGATCCTGCGCGGGGACGGCCCCGTCGAGCCGGTCGATCTCGTCCAGGGCCTCCGTCAGCGAGCGCGCGGCATCGACGGGCCGCCCGGCCACGTTGTCCGCGGCACCCTGCTCGCGCAGGATGCGTGCACTCTCGAGCAGATCGATGGCTGAGCCGGGCCTCTCCTCCAGGGCCGGTCGACCGCACCCGACGAGATCGTCAGATCTGGATCGTGGGGGTGATGACCGGTCGCACCTCGTTGTCGTTCGGATCGGTCACGACGAAGTGCACCGGCCCATGGGGTAGATCATCCAGAACGAAGCGGCCGTTCGCATCGGAAACGACCGAGACGCTCCCCTCCGTCGTCACGGCCTCGACCTGCGCACCGGGCGTCGTGACCCATCCGTCGACCCGCACCCGGTCGCCGGTGTCGTCGGAGTCGCTCGGCCCGGCCGAGACCATGAGGCTCACCGACGCGGCCGTGAACGTGACGGACTCGGTGGGGGTCGGCTCCACCTTGGTGTCTGCCCCGCGGGTCGTCAGCAGCGACGAGTCCATCAGCTCGGCGACCTCCGCGTGAAGGGCGTGGACGGTGATCGCGAACTTGATCCGTTCGGCGAGGTCGCCGGGCACGGGGTCCGCATGGGCGAAGAGGTCCCGCACGTGCCCCAGGTTGGCGAGGTCGCGGGCATCGATGGCGTCAGTGTGAGAAGTCATGTCAGACCGCCCATCCGGGGTCGGTGCCGAGGGTCGTCCTCAGCTTCTGGAGGCAGCGGCCGCGGGTCGGGCCGATGCTGCCGACGGGCATGCCCAGCGACTGCGCGATGGCGGAGTAGTCCGGGCGGTCGGCGAACGCGATGACCCGGAGCAGCTCCTGGCATCGCGGGGAGAGGGCTGAGATGTGCTTCCACAGCACGCGCTGGCGTTCGGAGAGGATCGACTGCGCCTCGGGGTCGAGCTGCTGTACCGGGGGCTCGGGCACCTCCTCGACGCCGATCTCGCGCCGCGCCCCGCGGGTCAGCCGCCAGACCTCGCGCTTGACGACCACGACGAGCCAGCCCAGGACCGCGGCCGGCTCGTGGATCGACTCGGCGCGGTCGACGAGCTGCAGGAAGGCGGTCTGGATGGCGTCCTCGCAGGTCGCCGGCGCCCCGCCCTGGGAGCGGGCGGCACTCCACAGCACGGGGGTCACGAGGTCGACGAGCTCCGAAAGTCGCTCGCGCTCGCCCACCCGGTAGGCCGCGAAGGCTCTCCCGGCCAGCGTGCCGAGGCCGTCAGGGGCGGTGGGTGTCGGCGTCATGGTCACGCCTTTCCGATGCAGCGGCGCAGCGCCCGGATGGCGCGCTTGCGCATGGCGGGCGACGAGACGTCGGGCATGCCGCGCTCGTCGAGAAGGGCCGCGGCGAGCTCGGCCGCGAAGACGGGCGTGGAGAACGACGTGCCGCTCCACACCCCGAAGCCGCCGGTGTAGTCGTCGGGGTCGACGGTGCAGCGAACCGTGCCGTCGGACGAGTCGGCCGACGACGGCTGGCCGATGCCGTTGGTGAGCGGCAGGGTGCTGACGACCGACACCCCGGACCGCACCGAACTGACGACGGTGAGGTTGTTGGAGAAGAGCGCGACGGTGACGCCGTCGGGGTTGGCGGCGCCGACGCTCGCGACGGGCGGCACGGACTTGGCGGTGACCCGCCGGGGTGGAGCCGCGGCGAGCGCGGCCGGCACGAAGGGGTCGCTCGTGCCGTCGTTGCCGACGCCTGCGACCACGAGTACCCCGTGCTCCGCGAACCGGTCGAGCAGGTCCGCGACGGGGCCGGACGTGTAGCTGAGGTCCTCGGCGTAGTAGCCGAGCGACAGCGAGAGCACGTCGACGACCTGCGACGGGTCGTGCTCCTGACCGTGGACGTGCCGGTCGAGCAGGGCCTGCAGCACGTCGAGCATGACGCTCTCGTCGACGACCCCGTCGTCGCCCATGACGGGGATCGACAGGATCGTCGCCTCGGGGCAGCCCTGGCGGATCAGGCCGGCGATGAACGTCGCATGTCCTTGGAGCAGCCCGACCGGGTCGGTGGGCGCCGGCGCCGAGAGGGGCGGGTCCTCGGAGCCGGCTCGGTCCGTCATCAGCAGCGGCACGAGCCTGCCGTCCTTGAGGACCATCCGGACGATGCCTTCGTCGGCCTTGAACCACGGGTGCGCTGCGACGGCCGTGTCGGGCACGACGACGACGGGGTTGCGGTCGACGGGGCGGGCACGAAGCCGCGGGTCGGGCAGGGCCAGGGCGACCGGCATACGTCCACCGCGGCCGGGCACGGCGTACTCCTGGAGCGCGGACCCACCGACGCCACCCCAGTAA
>NZ_JBYTCI010000031.1:0-37183 GCF_058790095.1 Terrabacter sp. FW104-15G4B
GGGCGAGGGTGAGGCTGATCGCGACGGCAAGGGAGCCGGCGGAGACCAGGCGGGCGAGGCGCGTGGCTGCGGCGATGTCCTGTGCCCGGGCGGGCGGGCCGTCCCCCAGCGTGCCGCGGTCCTCGACCTGGTTGTCGTAGACGTTGGAGCCGCCGAGCCGGATGCCGAGGACGCCCGCGAAGGCCGCCTCGACGACGCCGCCGTTCGGGCTCGGGTGCGCTGCCGCGTCCCGGCGGATCGCCGCCCAGCCCTGGGCTGCCCGGCCCCATGATCCGACAGCGAGCAGGCCCAGCCCCGCCGAGACCCGGGCCGGCGCCCAGTTGACGACGTCGTCGAGTCGGGCTGCGGCCCAGCCGAACTCGCGGTACCGGTCGTTTCGGTGACCGACCATGGCATCGAGCGTGTTGACCGCGCGGTAGCCGACCAGCCCAGGCACGCCGAGCAGTCCGCCCCAGAGGAGCGGTGCGACGACGGCGTCCGACGTGTTCTCGGCGAGCGACTCGATGCAGGCGCGAGCAACCTCGTCGGCGTCCAGGCACGTCGTGTCCCGACCGACGAGGTTGCGCACCTGGACCCGGGCGCCTTCGAGGTCACCACGCCGCAGCTGGTCGTCGATGCTTGCCGCCTCCCGGGTGAGCGACCGGCCGCCGAGCACGGCCCACGTCGCGGCGGCGGTCACGAGGGTGTGGGCGACGCCGTCGCGCCGGGTCGATCGCTCGGCGAGGACCCCGAGGCCGGCTGCCGCTCCCACCAGCAGCGCGACGTGGGCGATGCCGCTGGCGCGCCGGACGGCATACGTCCGCTTCTCGAGGGCCGTTGCGGCAGAGCCGAACCCGGCCACCGGGTGCCAGCGACGCGGGTCACCGACAGCCTGGTCGAGCGCCCAGCCGAGTGCGAGCCCCAGGGCGCGGCTCATCGGAGGACGTCGAGCGCGGCGACCTCGCCGATGACGACGACGGCGGGCGCCCCGAGCCGCTCGCGCCGTGCGGTGGCGTCGATCTGCGACAGCGGGGCTCGGGCCGTACGCATGCTCGGCAGCCCGGCGTCAGCCACCACGGCCGCCGGTGTCGTGGCCGGCAGGCCCTCGGCGACGAGCGTCTCGGCGATGGCCGCCAGCGTCGCGACGCCCATGAGCACGACGATCGTCGTGCGGCTGCGGGCGATGGCGCCCCAGTCGACCGTGCTGCGCGGGTCACCAGGCGGCACGTGCCCGCTGACCACCGTGAAGCCCTGCACCAGGGTGCGGTGCGTGACCGGGATGCCGGCCAGGGCGGGTGCGGCGATGCTCGACGAGATGCCGGGGATCACGACGACCGGGATGCCGCGCGCCGTGCAGGCCTCGGCCTCCTCGCCGCCGCGACCGAAGACGAAGTTGTCGCCACCCTTGAAGCGCAACACGTTCCGGCCTGCGAGAGCGTGCTCGACAAGGAGGTCGTTGATGCGCTCCTGCGGGGTGAAGTCGCCGCGCGGGATCTTGCCGACGTCGATGACGTGCACGTCGTCGCGGGCGTGCCGCATGGCGCTGAGCGGCGCGAGACGGTCGTGCACGATGACGTCGGCCTGCCGGATCGCCTCGATGCCGGCCACGGTCAGCAGACCGGGGTCGCCGAGGCCGCCACCGAGGAGCGTGACCGTGCCGGCCGTCGAGGCGCCCGGTCCCGCCGGGGATCGCTCCTCTGGCTGTGGCTGCGCCGCCGGGGACGTCGAGACGTCGGCACGCAGGACCACGTCGTAGTCCCCGGGGTCGGCGTCCGCGGCGAGCGTGACGAGACCTCTCTCGGCGAGGTCGCGCAATGATGTGGGCAGGTCCTCGACGGTGGCCGCGACCGTCACCCGGGCCCGGTCGCGGAGCAGGGCGTGCACCGTCGCCACCGAGTGCGGCGCCACGCGCGCGATGAGGACGGACAGGCCGGCGAAGCTCAGCTCAGGCGACACGACGCAGTCTCCTCAGGTGGTCGAGCGCCGAGGCGACGGCGCGCGAGGTCTCCGGCGCACGGACCGCCAGGCGGATCCAGGTCGGGCCGAGCCCCGGGAAGGTCTCGCCGCGGCGCACGGCGAACCCGAGCCGGGCGAGGTCCTCGCGCACCGACCCCGCACCGAGCGGGCTCGTGTCGACGAGGACGAAGGGAGCGGCCGAGGGCGCTGCGGTGGTGAGGCCGACGGTGGCGAGCTCCCGGAGGAGGACGTCGCGGTCGCGGGCGTACGCCACGGCTGCAGCCTCGGCCTCCGCGACGGCGCGCTTCGACAGGCAGGCCACCGTGGCGGCCACGGCGGGGCTGGACACCGACCACGGCGGCTGGACGGTGCGCAGCGCGGCGACGAGCGCCGGGTCGCCGACGACGTAGCCGGCCCGCAGTCCGGCCAGGCCCCAGGTCTTCGTCAGGGAGCGGATGACGAGCAGCCCCTCGAGGTCGGGGCCGACCAGCGACTCCGTCTCACCCGGCACCGCGTCCATGAAGGCCTCGTCCACGACGACGGCCCGTCCGCGGCGGCGCAGGGCCCGTAGGTCGCCGGCCGGGTGCAGCACCCCTGTCGGGTTGGTCGGGTTGCCGACGACGACGAGGTCGGCGCCGGCGTGCTCGCCGCTCCGGCCGAAGACGGCGGGGTCCAGCCGGAAACCGTCCTGGCGGCGCAGCAGGCAGCGCTCGACCCGGCGACCGGCGGCAGCCAGCGCTGCCTCCGGCTCGGTGAACTGCGGGTGCACCACGACCGGCCGGTCGCCCTCGAGGGCCCTGGCCACGAGGGTGAATGCCTCGGCCCCACCGGCGGTCGGCAGCACGCACTCGGGGTCGACGCCGTGCCGCGCGGCGATCGCCTCGACGGCCGGGGTGGAGTCGGGGTAGCGGCCGAGGTCGCCCAGGCTCTGCGCGATGACGTCGCCGAGCCACGGCGGCGGCGCGGGCAACCGCACGTTCACGGCGAGGTCCACGAGGCCGGGCGCGACGTCGCGGTCGCCGTGGTGGTGCAGGTCGACGGGACCCGCCCCGACGCTCACGACGCCCTCCGGTCGGACGCGGGGGTGACGGCATACGCGTGCACGGCGTCGGCGAAGCGCGCGGCGAGCCGGGGGTGCCCGGCCCAGTGCGTGTGGAGGTAGGACCCGTGCAACGTCGCGCGGCCGGTGCCGGCCAGGTCGAGCGCGAAGCCGTCGGGCGAGCCGTCGAGCAGCCACGCCGCAGTGCTCGGCCGCACCCCAGTGCTCACGGTGGTCCTGTGGAACTCATGACCGGTCACCCGAGTGCCAGCCACCCCGAGCACCGAGTCGGACGGCGCGATGGCGGTGCGGTAGCCGAGCGTCAGCCGCGGCCCCATCGCCGCGACAGCCGGGACGACGCCGACCATCTCGTGGCCGTCGACCGACTCGCACAGGTAGAGCAGTCCGGCGCACTCGGCAACCGTCGGCAGCCCGGAACGCACGGCCTCGAGGAGGTCGGTTCGGAGCGCGACGTTCGCCGAGAGCTGCGCGGCGTGCACCTCGGGGAAGCCACCGCCGAGGTAGAGGCCGGCGGTGCCGATGGGCAGCGACCGGTCGTGCAGCGGGTCGAAGACGACCGGCTCGAGCCCGGCGGCGCGCAGCAGCTCGTCGGTCTCGGCGTAGCGGAAGGTGAAGGCGCGCCCCCCGGCGACGGCCACGCGAGGGCGACTCCCCCCGCGGACCGGCCGGGCTGCATCGCCGAGCGCCGCGGCGGCGTCCCACGCGGGCGCGTCGAGCGCCGGCGCGGACCGCGCGACCGACAGCACGGCATCGAGGTCGATGTGCTCGGCCACGCGCTCGGCGAGGAGCCGCACGGACGCGACGGCCTCGTCGCGCTCCGCGGCTGGCACCAGCCCGAGATGCCGCGACGGGGCGTCGATGCCGGAGTCGCGGGGGAGGGCTCCGAGCACCGGCACCCCGGTGGCCTCGAGTGCTGACCGCACCTCGCGCAGGTGCCGCTCGGAAGCCGCCTTGTTGAGCACCACGCCCGCGACCCGGACGCCGGGCTCGAACGTGGCGAGGCCATGGACGATCGCGGCCGCTGTGCGGGTCATGTGGCTGACGTCCAGGACGAGCACTACCGGGGTCCGCGTCAGGGTCGCCACGTGGGCGGTGGAGGCGTAGCCGTCCCCGCCGATGCGTCCGTCGAAGAGCCCCATGACCCCCTCGATGACGGCGACGTCCGTCGGTCCGTCGGCGGCGGCGCCGTGCACGAGCAACGGCGCCACCCGCTCCTCGCCACAGAGGAACGGGTCGAGGTTGCGGCCGGGACGGCCCGTCGCCAACGAGTGGTAGCCGGGGTCGATGAAGTCGGGCCCCACCTTGAAGCCCGCGACGCCGAGGCCGCGGGCACGCAGCGCGGCCATGAGGCCCGTCGCGACCGTCGTCTTGCCGTGCCCGGAGCCGGGCGCGGCGACGACGATCCGCGCCAGGTGGGTGCCGTGGCGCTCGCTCACCACTCGATCCCCCGTTGGCCCTTCTGGCCGGCGTCGAAGGGGTGCTTGACCTTCGTCATCTCCGTCACCAGGTCGGCGAGGTCGAGCACCGCCTCCGGGCACCGCCGCCCGGTGATGACGACGTGCTGGTGCCCTGGGCGGTCGCGCAGGGCAGCGACGACGTCGTCGACGTCGATCCACCCCCACGCCATCGGATAGGTGAACTCGTCGAGGACGTACAGCCCGTGGGTCTCGGCGGCGAGGCGGCGCTTGATCTCGGCCCAGCCCTCGCGGGCCCCCTCCGCGTGGTCGTCCTCGGTGCCCTCCTTGCGGGTCCACGACCAGCCGGCGCCCATCTTGTGCCACTCCATCGGACCGCCCTGGCCGGTCTCGCGGTGCAGCTCGGCGAGGGTCTCGACGGCAGTCTGCTCGCCGATGCGCCACTTCGCGCTCTTGACGAACTGGAACACCCCCACGGACCAGCCCTGGTTCCAGCCGCGCAGGGCCAGGCCGAAGGCTGCGGTCGACTTCCCCTTGCCGTCGCCCGTGTTGACGATGACGAGCGGCCGGTTGCGGCGCTGGCGCGTGGTCAGCCCGTCGGTCGGGACCGTGGTCGGCTGGCCGCGCATCAGGCAGCCCTCCCGGTCGTCGGCCGGTCGGCGCGGGCCGCGCCGACGATGGCGCTCGCGGCCAGCTCGCCGACCGGCAGGTGCTCGGCGCCGAGGTGCTCGGCGAGCCGCGCGGCCAGGCCCATCCGGAAGCGACCGGACTCGCAGTCCAGCACGACCGACTCGACGCCCTCGTGCCGCAGCCGGCGGGCGACGCGGGCCGCCCGGGCCAGCGCGTCCGTGCCGCTCGTGGCCCGGCCGTCGGTGACGACGACGAGGAGCGCTCGCCGGTTCGGGTCGCGCAGGCGCTCGACACGCAAGGTGTCGTATGCCGTCTCGAGGCCTTCCGCGAGCGGCGTCCGTCCGCCGTGGGGCAGGTCGCGCAACCGGCGTGCGGCGATGTCGACCGACCCGGTCGGGGGCAGGGTGAGCTCCGCTCCCGTGCCCCGGAAGGTCACGAGGCCGACCTTGTCGCGGCGCTGGTAGGCGTCGAGCAGCAGCGACAGGACGGCGGACTTGACGGCCTCCATGCGGCGGCGCGCGGCCATGGACCCGGACGCGTCGACGCAGAGCAGCACGAGATTGGACTCGCGGCCTTGGAGCACCGAACGGCGCAGGTCGCCGGGGAGCACCCGGAGTCGACTCGCGTCGGAGACCCCCGGGCGCCTCGCTGCCGCTGCCCGGATGGTCGCCGGCAGGTGCACCGGCCCGGTGGAGCCGCTCGTCGATCCGACGCGGCGGCCGGTGCTCGTCAGGGCCGCGGACCGCCGCCCAGGGTCGCCCTGGCCGATCCCCTTGGCGCGCAGGAGCTTCGCCCGATACGGCTCGTCGGCGGCGCTGACGCCCGACGCCGCGACGCCGGTGCCTCCCCCCGGCGCGTCGGGCTCGCTCGCCTGGCCCTCTTCCGCCTTATCCGCCTCGGTCGCCTCGTGCTCAGCGCGCTGCGGCTCCGGCTGGTGCTGCGTCTGGTGCTCGGGCTGTCCCGACTCGCGCGACGTGCTGGGCTGCGCCTCGCCGCCGCCGCCGTCGTCGTCGTCGGCGGCCTCGGGTTCGCCGCCGTCGCCCGGGCCGGGGTCCGGCTCGGGCTCCGGGTCGTCCTCGCCGAGCAGCTGGTCGAGGAGGTCCTCGTCGAGGCCGGGGGAGTCGAAGGGGTTGCGGCGCCGGCGGTGCGGCAGCGCCAACCGGGCAGCCGCCCGCACGTCGGCGACGGTGACCGTCGTGCGCCCGGACCACGCGGCGTGGGCGATGGCTGCGCGGGCGGTCACGATGTCGGCTCGCAGGCCGTCGACCTCGAAGCCGGCGCAGACGGTCGCGATCTTCGTCAGCACGTCGTCGGACAGCATGACCGCACCGACGCGTGACCGCGCGTCGGCGATGCGTGTGCGCAGCGCGTCCTGGTCGCCCTCGAACCGCGCCACGAACGCAGCGGGGTCGGCATCGAAGGCGAGGCGACGGCGTACGACCTCCGCGCGCAGGGCAGGCTCGCGAGGCGCGGCCACTTCCACGGTCAGGCCGAAGCGGTCGAGCAGCTGCGGGCGCAGCTCGCCCTCCTCGGGGTTCATGGTGCCGACGAGCACGATGCGCGCAGCGTGCGAGACGGACACCCCGTCGCGCTCGACGGTGTTGCGACCCATCGCCGCCGCGTCGAGCAGCAGGTCGACGAGGTGGTCGTGCAGCAGGTTGACCTCGTCGACGTAGAGGATCCCGCGGTTCGCGGCCGCCAGTAGCCCGGGCTGGTATGCCGTCTCGCCGCGTCCCAGCGCCCGCTCGAGGTCCAGCGAGCCGACGACGCGGTCCTCGGTGGCACCGATCGGCAGCTCGACGAGGCGGGCAGCGCGGGTGTCGGGCTCGGTCCCGGCGTCGTGCGGCCCGTCAGGGCACCCGGCGCCCTCACCGGGGGCGCAGCCGAAGCGGCAGCCGGCGACGACCTGCTGGCGGGGGAGCACCGCGGCGAGGCCGCGCACCATCGTCGACTTCGCGGTGCCCTTTTCGCCGCGCACGAGCACGCCGCCCACCTCGGGCGAGACGGCCGTCAGGACGAGGGCCAGGGCCAGGTCGTCGGAGCCGACGACGGCCGAGAAGGGGAAGGTGTCGGGCGGGGACGCGTGCTGGTCAGGGCCTTTCGAGCCGTTCACAGTGCCGTCGTTCGAGCCGTCGCGCATGGACTGCGAGCCTCCTGCGGGTGCCTCGCCCGCGTCGGTGGACCGGTCGCGCCCGGCGGGCACGACCAGCGACGGGAGATGCCCTGGCTTGCGCCGACCGCGTGGTCGGACGTTCACAGTGGCGGGACCGCTCCGGATTCGCACCGGATTCCTCTCCCAGTCGCCGGTGGCAGTCTGCCACGTCGGCCGGGGCCCTGTGCGGGAGGGCTCACGCCGACTGGACGACCACCCCGGTCTCGGCGTCCGTCGGCAGGATCGACACGACCGCGCGCCACAGGGCGGTCGAGCTGCTGGGGACGAGCACCGGGCCGCGGTCGTCCGCCTCGACCCGGAGGACACCGGCGTCCGTGTCCACCCAGGCGAGTCTGCGCACGACGGTGCGGCCCCGAGCAGGGAAGGCGATGTCGACCACGCACAGCGTCCACCGGCCGGCCCGCACCGCGTCGACGGCCGAGGGCCACGGCGCGAGCAGGTCGGCGAGGGCTTCGCCGCCGTCGGCGCGGGCCCGGGGGGAGTTGGAGGCGAGGTCGTCGAGGAGCGACTCGTCGAGGACGGCGGAGGTCCCGAGAAGCGGGGGCCGGGTCTGCAGGCCGGTCACGTGGGCGATGGAGGCGGGCACGAACTCGGTGCTGACGGCGGCGAAGTCGTAGGTGCCGTCGCCGAGGTCGGTGAGCACGGCGCTGACGAGGGCCACCCAAGCCTGGTGCAGGCGTACGCCGTCGGGGCAGGTCACGAGCACCTGGAGGGAGCCGAGTGAGCTGGTGACGGCGGCGAGCGCGTTGCGCAGCGTCGGGTGCGGGGCGCCTGCCGTGATGGCTCCCGCGTGGACCAGGCGGTCCACACCCTCCTCGCAGGCCTGGTCGGGGTCCGTGGCGTACTCGACGAGGGTGATGAAGGCGTCGGCATCGAGGCGCAGCTCGGCGGAGGCTGCGTCGAAGGTGACACTCATGCAGTGACCAGCCGGTCCGCGTGCACGACGAGGCTGGCGGCGACGGCGTCGAGCACACCGGCCATCTCGGGCAGTCGCAGCGTGGCGACCCGCGCGGTCATGGTGACGCTGGTGCCCTCGACCACGGTGGACCACGTCTCGCAGGTCACCGACTCGCGCGCCGGCGTCGAGTAGGTCGCCAGCCGGCGCCACCCGGTGTGGCCGCCCACGCGAACGTCCTCGTGGTCGAGCTGCAGATAGCCGTCCAGCTCCTCCTCGTCGCGGCGCAGGCGCTCGCTCGCCCAGTCGGCGAGCGTCCCGTCGGCGGGGGCGAAGGCGACGACGACGTTGGTGCGAAAGCGGTCCGCGTCGTCCGGCTCGACGGCGGCGACGACTCCGCCTTCCGGCATGGCCTCGATGGTGACCCACGAGGCGGGCACGTCGAACGACACGCTGTCGCCGTGCGTGGTCCTGGTCGTCAGCAGCGGCGCCGGGGCACGGCGCGGCCCCGAGTCGACGTCGGTCATGGTGGTGGTTCCTCCCCTGGTCGCCCGGATGGCTGCCCGTCTCCCCGGAGGACGCGCGATAGACATCATGGGGCCGAGATGGGGCGTATCGGACCGGAACGGTCATATCGGGTCACCGCGGATCCTCGCGCTAGGGTCGCCGCTGTGATCGAGGTGGTGGGCGTCGGTGCGTCCGGACTGGACTCCGTCGGCCCCGACGGCCTCCGGCTCGTCGAGGAGGCCGAGGTGGTCGTGGGTGGCGGGCGTCACCTGGCCATGCTCGAGGACCTGCCCGGTCGTCGCCTCGTCTGCTGGCCATCGCCCCTGCTGCCGGGGCTCCGCGGTCTGCTGGACGCCGTCGCCGGACGCCGCGTCGTCGTGCTGGCGAGCGGTGACCCGCTCGTGTCGGGCATCGGGTCGACGCTCCTGCGGGAGCTCGGCCCGGAGGCCGTGCGAGTCCATCCCGCGGTGTCGTCCGTGGGGCTGGCTCGCGCGCGGATGCGTTGGTCCGCTGAGGACTGCGAGGTCGTGACGCTCGTGGGGCGTGATGTCGACAGCCTGCGCCGCCACCTCGCGCCGCGGGCCAGGCTCGTGGTTCTGACGTCAGGTGAGGACGCGCCCTCCCAAGTCGCTTCCCTGCTCGTCGAGGAGGGGTATGCCGGCAGCTGCCTCACCGTGCTCGGTGACCTGGGGTCCCCGGCGGAGACGCGCACCGACGGGGTGGCCGCATCCTGGGACGCCCGTCCCGCCCCTCGGCTGCACCTGGTCTGCGTCGAGTGTGACTCCCAGCCGCAGCGGAGCGCGAGGTCATTGGTGCCGGGACTGCCCGACACGGCATACGACCACGACGGGCAGCTGACCAAGCGCGTCGTGCGGGCTGCGGCACTGGCTCACCTCGCCCCCCAGCCGGGGGACGTCATGTGGGACCTCGGGGCCGGGGCGGGCTCGGTCGGCATCGAGTTCGCCCGCCAGCACCCGCGCAACGAGGTGCACGCGGTCGAGCGCGACCCGGAGCGGGCCGAGCGGGTGCGGCGCAACGCCCGCGCGCTCGGCGCGCCCGGCCTGCAGGTCGTGGAGGCGTCGTCGGCCGATGCGGTGGCCACCCTGCCTCGGCCGGACGCCGTCTTCGTCGGCGGGGGCGCGACGACCGAGCTGCTCGACGCCTGCTGGGCGGCGTTGGCGTCCGGTGGGCGGCTCGTCGTGCACGGCGTCACCGTCGAGACGGAGCTGGTGCTGCACGAGGCCCGCCGCCGGCTCGGTGGCTCGATGGCCCGGATCGCCGTGGAGGACCTCGACACCATCGGGTCGCTCCACGGCTGGAAGCCGGCCCGCCACATCGTACAGTGGTCAGTGGAAAAGCCCGCAGCACAATGGAATTCGGAGGGCTGCCCGTGACGGTCCACTTCATCGGTGCCGGCCCGGGAGCTGCCGACCTGCTCACCCTGCGTGCGGTCCGGCTCATCGGAAAGTCACACGTGTGCCTCTACGCCGGCACCTACCTCGGCGCGGAGGTGCTCGCGCACTGCCCCGAGGGGGCCGAGCTCGTCGACACGCAGCACCTCGACCTCGACGCCATCACCGGGCACTGCGTGCGGGCGCACCAGTCGGGGCACGACGTCGCCCGGCTCTGCTCAGGCGATCCCTCGCTCTACTCCGCCATCGCCGAGCAGACCCGCCGCCTCGACCGCGCGGGCGTGCCGTGGGACGTGACGCCCGGGGTGCCGGCGTATGCCGCCGCGGCAGCGCTGGTAGGGCGCGAGCTCACGGTCCCGGAGGTCGCCCAGTCCGTGGTGCTGACCCGCGCGCACCGCGACTCGACGCAGATGCCCGAGACGGAGTCGCTCGCCCACTTCGCGCGGTCGCGCGCCACGCTCGTGCTGCACCTGGCGATCCGACGCACCCGTGAGCTGATGGCCTCGCTCGTCGACGACTACGGCGACGACTGCCCGGTGGTTGTCGTCGCCAACGCGGAGCAGCCCGACCAGCTCGTCCTGCGCGGCACGCTGACCGACATGGCCGACCAGGTGGAGGCGGCAGGACTGCGGCAGGCGGCAGTCATCCTCGTCGGTCGCGCGCTGGCCGCCCGCGACACCGACGGCTTCGTCGAGTCGCACCTCTACGGGACGCGGATCACGGGCACGCGGAACGCGGGCACGCGGAACACGCCGGGGGAGTGAGCTGCCCGTGGCGCAGCCAGCCCGGCTGTGTCAGGATGCGAGGGCCGTAGTGCACGGGAAGTCGGTGTGATTCCGACGTGGTCCTCGCCACTGTGACCAAGGAGCAAGTCCCCACCATTCGCCACTGGTAACCGCAGGTCTGACACAAGTCGGACACCGGGTCGCTGGGAAGGCTGGGGAGGCGTGACGATCTGGAAGCCAGGAGACCGGCTGCGGCGTGATCTGTCCACGAGGCATGGAAAGAAAGGGTCAATCTGCCATGGCCACTGCTGCTGCATCGGCACCTGCTGCCGTCCCCGCCGTCTCCGCTGTCCGCGTGCCCGTCTGGGCCTGGGCCGTGCTCGCGTTCGCGGTCTTCACCCTCTACTTCCTCTCGCAGGAGAACGGCGCGCTGCTCAGCACTCCCGCTGCGCAGCTGCTCCACGAGCTGACGCACGACGCGCGTCACGCTCTCGGCGTGCCCTGCCACTGAGGTGGAACTGACCTTCGGCTCCGTGCTGCGGCGCGGGGTCCTGGCCGGCGTGTCCGCAGGCCTCTCGGCCGCTCTCGTGAGCCTGCTCGTGGTGGAGCCGGTGATCCGCCGGGCCCTCGCCGTCGAGGATGCGAGAGACCTCCACGGCGGTCAGTCCGCTCCGTCGGGTCTCGCGACCCACGGTGGAGACGAGCCACTGGTCTCCCGGGCGGCGCAGGTCGTGGGTGGTGCCGTCACGGCGGTGCTCGTCGGTATCGCGGTGGGCGTCGTGTTCGCCGTCGTCTTCTCGCGGTTGCGCGACCGGCTGCCCGGGCGTGGCGACTTCGGACGCTCGATGGTGCTGGCCGCCATCGCCTTCGCGACCGTGAGTCTCTTTCCGGCCGTGAAGATCCCGTCCAACCCACCCGCCGTTGGCGACCCGGAGACGGTCGGTCGTCGCACTGCGTTGTATGCCGTCGTCCTCCTGCTCGGCGTCGTGATCGCGCTCGTCGTGCCGGTGCTCGACCGGCTCCTCGCGGCCCGCGGGAGGGAGCCGTCGACCCGGTGGTCGCTCGACGTCGTTGCCACGGTGGTGCTCGTCGTGCTCGTCCTGGCACTCGTGCCGGGCTCGCCCGACGCGGTCCCGGCCGACGTGCCGGCGGCCCTGCTGTGGGACTTCCGGCTCGCGTCCCTGGCGCAGCTCGCGACGATGTGGCTGACCCTCGGCCTCGTCCTCGGGCTGCTGCTGGAGCGGGTCGACACGCCGAGGCGGGGCGCCCCGCCCGTGGCAGCGTGACGGCATACCAGCGCTCCTCCGGCACCACGTGCATCGTGCGCGTGTGCCGCGACTGCTGCTGCGGCACGGAGGCGAAGCACCCGGGGGTCGACCACGACGGGCTGCTGGCCCGCCTCGAGGCCGGCGCCCGGGGTCACGCGCGGGTGCTGCGGAGCGGGTGCCTGCTCGCCTGCGACGAGTCGAACGTGGTCGTGGTGACGCCGTCGACGGCCGGGCGCCGGGGCGGTGGGCGACCGGTGTGGCTGCGGGCGGTGCTCGACGACGAGGCCGTCGACGACATCACGGCGTGGGTCGCGCTCGGCGGGCCCGGCGTCGCGCCCGTGCCCGGGTCACTGGCTGCGCGGGTGTTCGCCCCGAGCGGGCTGTCGCTGACGTGGACGGCGGTCTGAGGAGGGCTGAGGAGGCCGGGGGATCGCTCAGAGGAACGACTCGAGGTCGTCGCGCATGCGGGTCAGCTCCGGCTGCTCGCCGTAGAAGCTCTGCAGGGCGGCGAGCGCGCGCAGCACGACGGTCCGGCCCTCGTCGTCGATTTGGCCGGTGAGGCGCAGCAGCGTGAAGCCGGCGCCCACGACCGTCGTCGCGGCATCGACGCCGTCCTCGTCGTCGATCTCGGCGATGAGGCCGTCGATGTCCGCCGAGTCCTCGAAGGCGTCGGCGAGCAGGTCGCGCACGGTCGAGTGGGCACTGAGCTCGTCGGTGCGCGCCGCCCACTCGGCCAGCAGGTCCGCGCCCTCGTCGGTGCCGAAGGGCGTGAACTCGCCCGACGGGTCGTCGTAGATGGGACTCGTGAAGTGGTCGATGAACGCGTCGTCCGCCGGTGCGTCGATGCCCGGGCCCGTCTCGTCATCCATGACATCCAGCATGCCGTGTCACGAGTCGGCCCGGACGTCCAACCCCACCGAGACCGTGTCACCCTCCTCGACGTCCTCGGCCCGGCGCACGGCGTCCTTGAGCGGGACGACGTAGCCGCCGTCCTTGGGCCACAGCGACGTCGTCCACTCGGTGGCACCGATGCGCGCGGTGACCGGGATCATGCCCCAGCCGTAGCTGACGTGGGCCACGTCGTGCAGGGCCTGCGACTCGTCCTCCGGCACGGTGACGAAGTAGTAGGGCGCCGGCCCCCGCCACTCCCAGACCTCGCCGCTGAACTCCAGCTCCATGCCCGACAGCATGGCAGCCGCAGCGGCGAGGTCGGAGCCTGCGTGGCGCGATGTATTTCGCCGTGACCGCGAGCCTCCGACACTCACAGCACCGTTCCACCCACCAAGGAGGGTTCGCCCATGTCCCACGTCGAGATCCCGGACCACCTCAGCATCGAAGTCACGCAGGTCGCTCGCTATCGCGCCTTCGAGGAGACCGCCCGCGGTTTCGTCCTGCCGAACGCCGAGAGCACCGACCGCCACTTCTTCTTCTCGCTCCCCGGGGCGATCGCACTTCCTGCCGTGATCTACTTCCGGACGCGGCACACCGGCAAGCCCTCGTTCTCGGTCAGGGTCAACGACGCCACGCTGACCCAGTACTCCTTCTTGGACGGCGACGAGGCCGAGCGCACCTGGCACGAGATCATCCCCGCAACCACCCCCGGCGGCCCCACTCTCAGGCCGAACAACAATGAGCTGGTCTTCTTCGCACGCGACGGCTCCGTGGTGTTCGGGGATGTCGTCATCCTCTACACGTCGGACCAGACCACCGTCCCGGTCCAGGTCGTCGTCGCCGCGAGCCTCGGGGAACGCTCGGCGGGGTGAGGGGGAAGGTATTAGTACCTTTGTCCCTCTTTCGGCTAGTACCGGTCGGCCTGTTGGCTCGGCACGTCGCACCACAGGGGTGCGCACGAGCACCCATCAAGGGGCACCACATGCGCAAGACGACCCACGGACTGCTGCGCGGGACCGCCATCCTCACCGCCAGCACGCTCCTCGGCCTCACGCTGGCCGGCATCGCCACCGCCAAGGGCGAGACCGGCGACGACAGCACCACGGCGACGGCAACAGCCGGCTCGACCGGCAACTACGCCGTGACCATCAACGGGACGACCTACGATCCGGCACCCGGCAAGGACGCCAAGGTCTCGGACCTCAGGGTCCAGGGCGTCGTGAAGGTGACCGGAGTGCACACCACCTTCACCCTCGACCCGGCGACCCTGGGCGTCTATGACTACACGCTGACCGGCGCGCCGTCGCCGGAACGGATGGTCACCAGCCCGACCGTGGTCTTCGCGAGCAAGGTCCCAGCCCTCACGACCGCCCAGCTGAACAGCCCGCTGCTCGAGCTGCAGGTCCGCGACGACGCCCTGGTCGCGATCTTCCGCACCTCTGCCGGCAAGCTCAAGGTCCAGGCCAAGGACGCCCCGCAGGGTGGGATCTTCCAGATGGAGCCCGAGTTCGGCACCGCCGTCACGATCACCCACAACCTCGGCCCGACGCTCTTCTACTTCGTCAACCCGTTCACCGGCAAGGTCAACTTCAGCAACGGCGTCGACGCGGTGTCCTCGGCGCAGGGCAGCACCGGCTACCACCAGATGCTGCTCGGCAAGGACAGCCCGCAGGTCGCCACGAAGACGTCGCAGACCGGGTCGGTGACCACGTGGTCAGTGGCCTCGGGTGGCCGGATGGGCGGAGTGCTGGGCGAGGACGCCATCGAGCTGAGCCAGGGTGCGACCAGCTGCACGCAGGACTGCCAGGCCCAGAACAGGATCCGCGACTCGCTCCCCGTCCCGCCCGACCCGACCAACCCGACGCCGATCGGCGGCTGAAGCCGCTCATCCACCGAGGCGGGTCAGGGGACGTAACGCGGCGTCCACACCTGGTCCGCCTCGGTGAGGCGCGTCCCGGATGCGCAGACGATGACGAGGCACAACATGTCGATGGTGGCCGGGTCGAGCTCGGCCAGGGTCGTCACCAGCAGGGACTCCTCGGCCCGGCCCACATCACGCCCGACGACCACGATGGTCGAGGGGTCGCGCTCCTCGAGGAGGATCTCCCGTGCCCGGATGATCTGGTCGGTGCGGCTGCGCGACGCCGGGTTGTAGAGGGCGACGACGAGGTCGGCGGAGGCCGCGGCGCGCAAGCGCTTCTCGATGACCGCCCACGGCTTGAGCCGGTCGGAGAGCGACAGGATCGCGAAGTCGCCGCCGAGGGGCGCGCCGGCGCGGGCCGCAACGGCCTGGGCGGCCGTGACCCCGGGCAGCACGCGTACGGGGACGTCGGCGTAGCCGTGCGTCTCGGCCGCCTCGAAGACGGCCGACGCCATGCCGAAGACCCCGGCGTCGCCGCCGGACACGACGGCGACGCGCTCTCCCTTCCGGGCGAGCTCGAGGGCGGCACGGGCGCGGTCGACCTCGACGGTGTTGCCGGAGGCGTGGCGGGTCAGGCCCTCGCGCTGCGGGACCCGGCTGACGTAGGGGGCGTAGCCGACGACGTGACCGACCTCGGCGAGAGCGGCCGAGGCCTCGGGGGTCAGCCAGCGGTCGGGGCCGGGGCCCAGGCCGATGACGACCACCTCGCCGACGGCATACGTCTCCCGGTCGGACTGCGGGACGGCCGCGGCGACGGGTCGCGAGGACGCCGCCCGGCCGGCGGCATCGGCACGCAGGTCCTTGCCGGGCACGACGACCATCGACATGTAGGGGACGCGCGAGGCGTCGACCTCGGCGACGGGCAGCACCTGCTCGGCGTCCGAGCTCGCGCGCTCGACGTAGCGCGCCTCGTCGAGCCTGCCTGCCTGGCGCAGCGCCTCGCGGACGTTCTCGAAGGTGCGGCCAAGCTTCATCACGACGGCCGCCTCGGTGTCGGCGAGCCGGCGGGCGAGCTCCGGCACGGGCAGGGTGCCGGGCAGGATCGTCAGCACGTCCTCGTGCCGGCACAGGCCGGTCGCGACCGCGGCTGCCGAGCCGCTGACCGACGTGACGCCCGGGACGACGGCAGCGTCGTAGCGGGCGGCGAGGCGGTCGTGGAGATACATGTACGTGCCGTAGAAGAGCGGGTCGCCCTCGGCCAGCACGACGACGTTGCGACCCGAATCGAGATGCGCCGCAAGGCGATCGGCAGACTTGTCGTAGAAGTCTGCCATGAGCCCGTGGTAGCCGAGGGGATGGTCCGTGGCGCCCGTGGTGGCGGGGTAGACGAAGAGCTCCTCCACCGCGTCGGCGCGGAAGTAGGACGCAGCGATCCGCCGGGCGATCGAGTCGCCCCGTGGCCCGCTGTGGAAGGCGACGACGTCGGCCTCGCGGATGAGCCGCGCCGCCTTGACGGTGACGAGCTCGGGGTCGCCGGGGCCCACGCCGACCCCGCGGAGCCAGCCCGGCCGTGCGGTGTCCGTCGTGCTCACAACTCCTCCTCACGGGCGAGTGCGTTGACGGCCGACGCGGCCAGGGCCGACCCGCCGCGGCGGCCGTGGACCACCAGCCACGGGATGTCGAAGGGGTTCTCGGCCAGTGCGACCTTGGACTCGGCCGAGCCGATGAAGCCCACCGGGATACCCACGATGGCGGCCGGACGTGGGCCGCCGTCGGCGATCGTCTCGAGCAGGTGGAACAGGGCGGTGGGTGCGTTGCCGATGGCCACGACCGCGCCCTCGACGCGGTTGCCCCAGAGGGAGACGGCAGCCGCGGATCGCGTTGTGCCCCAGTCCTTTGCGAGACCGGGCACCCGCTCGTCCCGCAAGGTGCAGACGACCTCGTTGTCGTGCGGCAGGCGGGCGCGCGTGATGCCCGAGGCGATCATGTGGGCGTCGGTGAGGACGGGTGCGCCGGACTGCAGCGCCGCTCGGGCGGCGGTGACCAGGCGGGGGTGAACGGCGATGTGCTCCGTGAGGTCGACGTCGCCGCTCGCGTGCACCATGCGGACGGCCACCACCCGGGCGTCCTCGGGAAGGTGGTCCAGTCGCGCCTCGGCGCGGATCGTCGCGAACGACCTGCGGTAGATGTCGGCCCCGTCCGTGACGTAGTCGTAGCGCCGCGTCGGTGGCGCGGCAGCCCCTCTTAGCGAGTCCGGCACCGTCATCCCTGCTCCTCCGGTTCGGCTTCGGTGATGGTGGCCAGGGCGTCGGCGAGCGAGGTCGGGGCCAGGACGTCGACGTATGCCGTCGCCGGGGTGCCGCATCGACGCTCGCACCCGCTGACGTGGACCGGCAGGCGTCCGGCCGGGAGGACCGGGGCGAGGTCGCGGGCCAGCGCGCGCGTGTCGATCGCGGACCTCGCGCAGCCGGGCAGGCCGGTGCAGGCATGCAGGCGCGTCCACGGGGACGTGGAATGGGTCGCAAGGCCGGCCGCCTCGAGCTCGGGGAGAGCGGAGGCGGCATCCTCGATGACGAGCGAGCGCCAGGGGGTCACCCCGACGCGGTCTGCGACCCGGCTGAGCGCGGCGACGTGGTCGGGGCGGAGCAGTCCGAGCGGCACGGCGACGACGGCGTGGTCGCCGACGGCTCCGAGCGGGCGCTCCGGGCGCGTCCGCGGCTCCACTCGCGCTGCCGGCTCGGCACCAAGCGGTCGACCGAGTTCGCTGACGTGCCAGATGGATTCGTCACCCACCGCCTTCTCGACGAACTCGCGCGCGATGTCGATGAGCGTGGGAACTGCGGCCGTCAGCGGCAGGTCCCATCCCCGGTCCTGGCCACCGGCCAGCACGACGCAGCGACCCGGTCCGGTCGCGATGAGGCCGAGGTCGAAGGAGTCGCCGATGACGTCGCCGCGGCCGTCGTCGAGGACGAAGAGGAAGCGCCCCCCGAGCCGGACGAGTTCCGGATCGTCGCAGAGGGCGGCATCGAGGTCCCCCACCACGGGACGCAGGTCAGCGTGTCCGTCCCTGTCCAGCCCGGACAGCGGCGACACCACGGTGTTGCGCACCAGCTCGTGGGTGGGCGACGGGACGAGGCCGGTGCCCCGGATCGCGTCGGCGATCCGTGGCGTCAGCGGGTCGGGCAGCCCGCGCAGCTGGAGAGCGCCCCGGGACGTCAGCTGAATCGCCGGATCTTTTTGTCCCGCAGCGATCTCGAGCAGTTCTGCGAGGGCGCGGAGCGACACCGGCTGGCCCGCCGGACGGAGCCGGACGATCGAACCGTCCACCGCCACGAAGGGTCGGCTCACGCCCGGGCAGGCGTCGCCTGCCCGGCGCTCTCGGGTCGTCGGGGCCGTCACGCGGCACATGCTAGGCCCGACCCCGGCACATGCAAGACCAGCGTCTCGGGGCTAGGGTGGTCACAGCGTCGTCGACCAGGAACCCGGTGAGAATCCGGGACGGTCCCGCCACTGTGAGTCGCCACCCGTGAGGGAGGCGGTGAGTCAGGAACTGCCGGCAGCGCTTCATTTCCTTTCGACCGCGGGGCGTGGACACCCCGCCGAGGAGTTCCAGTGACGCGCATCGCGCTGCTCTCGACGTCTGACACCGACCTGCTGTGCGCTCGCGGCAGCGGTGCCGACTACGTGCTCGCCAACCCCTCTCGCCCCGGCCACACTTCGATGGCCGACGCGATCGAGGCGGCCGACATCGTCGTGGCGCGGATCCTCGGTGGTCCCCAGGACCTGTGTGAGGGCTTCCGCCGCATCCGCTCCACGGGCAAGCCGATGGTCGTGCTCGGCGGTGAGCAGACGCCGCACGCCGCGCTCATGGACTTCTCGACGGTGGCTCCGGGCGTCGTGGCCGAGGCCCACCGCTACCTCGCCGAGGGGGGTGCGGCCAACCTGCGCCAGCTCCACGCGTTCCTCGGCGACACCCTCCTGATGACCGGTGAGGGCTTCGAGCCGCCGGTGGTCCTGCCCTCGTGGGGCGTCCTGGACCGCCCCGACCCCCAGCCCGCCGCAGTCGAGAGCTCTCGCCCCCGCGTCGGGATCCTCTTCTACCGCGCCCAGTTCGCGGCTGAGAACACCGCCTACGTCCACGCCCTCGCCGACGCGGTCGACGCCGCTGGAGGCATCGGTGTGCCGGTGCACGTGTCGTCGCTGCGCGACGCGCCGGCGGACCTGCTCGAGCACCTCACGGCATACGACGTCCTGGTCACGACCGTGCTCGCCGCCGGCGGCACGAAGCCGGGCACCGCCAGCGCGGGTGAGGACGACGAGGCCTGGGACGTGCAGGCCCTCGCAGCGCTCGACGTGCCGATCATCCAGGGGCTGTGCCTGACGTGGAGCCGCGAGCAGTGGGACCTGAGTGACGACGGCATGAGCCCGCTCGACGTCGCGACTCAGGTCGCGGTGCCCGAGTTCGACGGGCGCATCATCGGAAGTGTCTTCTCCTTCAAGGAGAGCGACGCCGACGGGCTGCCGCACTACGTGCCCGACCCCGAGCGATGCTCCCGGCTCGCCACGCTCGCCGTCAACCACGCCCGCCTGCGCCACACCCCGACCGCCGAGCGGCGCATCGCGATCGTCCTGTCGGCCTACCCCTCCAAGCACTCGCGCATCGGGAACGCCGTCGGCCTCGACACGCCGGTCTCGATCATCCGGCTGCTGCGGGCCATGCGCGATGCCGGCTACGACCTCGGCGAGCCGGGCGAGATCCCGGGCACCGGGCCGCTCGACCCCGTCGACGGCGAGGCACCCGACACGACCGCAGGCAACGCGCTCATCCACGCCCTCATCGAGGCTGGAGGCCAGGACGAGGACTGGCTGACCCAGGAGCAGCTGAGCGGCCAGCCGGTGCGCATCCCGGCCGCCCGCTACCGCGAGCACTTCGACACCCTGCCGACCGGGCTGCGCGACGCGGTCACGAAGCACTGGGGTGAGGCGCCCGGCGAGGTCTTCGTCGACCGGCACACGAACGCCGGCGGCGAGCTCGTCGCGGCGAGCATCCGCGCCGGCAACGTCGTCGTCCTCGTCCAGCCGCCGCGCGGCTTCGGTGAGAACCCGATCGCGATCTACCACGACCCCGACCTCCCGCCGACGCACCACTACCTGGCCGTCTACGACTGGCTCGCAAGGGAGTTCGGGGCCCACGCCATCGTCCACATGGGCAAGCACGGCAACCTCGAGTGGCTCCCCGGCAAGAACCTTGCGCTCTCCGCCGCGTGCGGTCCCGACGCGACGATCGGGTCGATCCCCCTCGTCTATCCCTTCCTCGTCAACGACCCGGGTGAGGGCAGCCAGGCCAAGCGTCGCGCCCACGCGACGATCGTCGACCACCTTGTGCCCCCGATGGCGCGGGCCGAGTCCTACGGCGACATCGCCCGCCTGGAGCAGCTGCTCGACGAGTACGGGAACGTGTCCGTGATGGACCCGGCCAAGGCGCCCGCCCTGCGCGCCGAGATCTGGACCCTGATCCAGTCGGCTCAGTTGCACCACGACCTCGGCCTCGACGAGCGCCCCGACGACGACGAGTTCGACGAGTTCGTCATGCACGTCGACGGCTGGCTCTGCGAGGTCAAGGACGTCCAGATCCGCGACGGTCTCCACGTCCTCGGTGAGGCCCCGCAGGGTGAGACCCTCGCCAACCTCGTGCTCGCGATCCTGCGGGCCAACCAGGTCTTCGCCGGCGCGGTCGGCGCCGTGCCGGGGCTGCGGACGGCGCTCGGCCTCAGCGAGGGGCACTCCGAGCGCTCGTCCGTCGACGACGCCGAGGAACAGGCTGCAGCGCTCGTCGCGGCCCTCGCCGAGGCCGGTTGGGACGAGGCCGCCGTGCCCGCGATCGTGCGCGGCCAGCTGGGTGCCGACGCGCAGGTCGACACCGACGGCGTATGCCGTTCGCTGGCCTTCGCGTGCCGCGAGATCGTACCGCGGCTGCGCGCCACGACGGGCGAGATCGATGCAGTCCTCCATGCCGTCGGCGGCGGCTACGTGCCGGCCGGCCCGTCGGGGTCGCCCCTGCGCGGTCTCGTCAACGTGCTGCCGACCGGCCGCAACTTCTACTCCGTCGACCCCAAGGCCATCCCGTCCCGGCTCGCTTGGGAGACAGGGCAGCTGCTCGCCGACGACCTGCTCGCCCGGCACCGCGCCGACACCGGCGAGTGGCCGCGCTCGGTCGGCCTGTCGGTGTGGGGCACGTCGGCCATGCGCACCTCCGGCGACGACATCGCCGAGGTCCTCGCCCTGCTCGGTGTCCGTCCGCGGTGGGACGAGATGTCCCGCCGTGTCGTCGGTCTCGACGCCATCCCGCTCGGCGAACTCGGCCGCCCGCGCATCGACGTCACCGTCCGCATCTCCGGCTTCTTCCGCGACGCCTTCCCGCACGTCATCGCCATGCTCGACGACGCCGTGCAGCTCGTCGCCGCACTCGACGAGAGTCCGGACGACAACTACCTGCGAGCGCACGTCGCCGGCGACCTCGCCGAGCACGGTGACGCCCGCCGTGCGACGACGCGCATCTTCGGCAGCAAGCCCGGCTCCTACGGCGCCGGCATCCTGCCGCTCATCGAGTCGGGCAACTGGCGCTCCGACGCCGACCTCGCGGAGGTCTATGCCACGTGGGGCGGCTTCGCCTACGGGCGCGAGCTTGACGGCATACCTGCTCGGGCCGACATGGAGCGCACCTACGCGCGCATGGACGTCGCGGCCAAGAACATCGACACCCGCGAGCACGACATCGCCGACAGCGACGACTACTTCCAGTACCACGGCGGCATGGTCGCGACGGTGCGCGCGCTGACAGGGCGCGAGCCCAAGGCGTACGTCGGCGACTCGACGACGCCCGACTCGGTGCGCACCCGCAGCCTCACCGAGGAGACGGCACGCGTCTTCCGCGCCCGCGTCGTCAACCCGCGCTGGATCGCGGCGATGCGGCGGCACGGCTACAAGGGTGCCTTCGAGCTGGCCGCGACGGTCGACTACCTCTTCGGCTTCGACGCGACGGCCGGGGTGGTCACCGACTGGATGTACGAGCAGCTCGCCCAGACGTACGTCCTCGACAAGGAGAACCGCGACTTCCTGCAGCACGCGAACCCCTGGGCGCTGCACGGGATGATCGAGCGGCTGCACGAGGCCGTCGACCGTGGGCTCTGGGCCGAGCCCGACCCGGCGCTGATGGCCGACCTCCAGCAGGTCTACCTCGACGTCGAGGGCGAGCTCGAGGACTGACCAGCCCCGGCCGAAGCTGAGTGTCGGTCGGTCGGTCTAGGTTGTTGGATCAACAGCCGGGACCCACCGAGCACAGGAGCAACCATGGCCGACGTCCTCCTGCACCACCACGCCCAGGGCCAGACCCAGGGCTTCCTCGCCTTTGCCGACGCGCTGCGCGCCGCCGGCCACACCGTGCACGCCCCTGACCTCTACGACGGGAAGAGCTTCGCCACCCTCGACGAGGGCATGGCCAACGCCCGGTCCATCGGCTTCGACACCCTGCTGGAGCGCGGCGTCGCCGTGGCCGAGGGGCTGCCCGACGACCTGGTGTGTGCCGGCTTCTCCCTCGGCGTCATGGCCGCGCAGCGGCTCGCCCAGACGCGGCCCGGGGCGCGCGGGGCGGTCCTGCTCGACTCGGCCATCCCGCTCGGCGAGTTCGCCCCCGACTGGCCGGCCGGCGTCCCCGTCCAGGTCCACGGCGGGGAGGCCGACGAGTTCTTCGTGGACGAGGGCGACATCGACGCCGCGCGCGCGATCGTCGCCGCGGCCGAGGACGGTGAGCTCTTCACGTATGCCGGGTGCGGCCACCTCTTCGCCGACGCCAGCACGACGACCTACGATCCCGAGGCGGCGGCGCTCGTGCAGCAGCGCGTCCTCGACTTCCTCGCCCGACTCTAGAACGCACCCACCCAGGAGACAGGGAACATGAAGCTGTTGCTGACATCCGGCGGGGTCACGAACGCGAGCATCCACGCGGCGCTGGTCGGACTGCTGGGCAAGCCCATCGCGGACTCGACCGCCCTGTGCATCCCCACCGCGATGTACGGGCATCCCCACGTCGGCCCGGGCGCCAAGGCGTGGCAGTTCATCAGTGGGACGTCCGAGAACCCCATGGTCGACCTCGGCTGGAAGTCGGTCGGTGTGCTGGAGCTCACCGCCCTGCCCAGCATCGACGAGGAGGTCTGGGTGCCTCTCGTCAAGGAGGCCGACGTCCTGCTGGTGTCCGGCGGCGACGTCCTCTACCTGTGCCACTGGATGCGGGAGTCCGGGCTGGCGAGCCTGCTTCCCTTGTTGGGCGAGACGGTCTGGGTGGGACTGAGCGCCGGGAGCATGGTGATGGCGCCCGAGGTCGGGGAGGACTTCATCCAGTGGAGGCCGCCCACCGGGGACGACAGCACCTTGGGCATCGTCGACTTCTCGATCTGCCCACACCTGGCGCCGGACGGCATGCCTGGCAACTCGATGGCCGAGGCTGAGAGGTGGGCCGCCGGAATCGCGGGCCCGGCCTACATCGTTGACGACCAGACGGCGATCACCGTGGTCGACGGCGTCGTCGACGTGGTGTCCGAGGGCACCTGGAGGCTGTTCACGCCCGAGACGACGGCGCCTCTCTAGGCGTCCGGTTCGTCGCGCACCAGTGAGTAGTAGATCTCGTCGGACCGGGTGCCGTCCGGGTTGGGCAGGCGTCCACTGAGACGCCCCTCCATCCGGAAGCCGGCCTTCTCGGCCGCCCTGCCCGATGCCACGTTGCCGACCTTGTGCCCGAACTCGAGCCGGGCGAGCCCCGCCTCCTCCAACGCCCACCGCGACACGAGCCGCAGGGCCCGTGTCGTGAAGCCGCGGCCCCGGAAGCCCGGCACGACGCCGTAGCCGATGAGTCCCGTCCCGGGCGGCCCCATCCGCATGACGCCGATGACGCCGGCGCCCTGACCGGAGGAGACATCGACCATGACGAACCTGGCCGCCCGTCCTCGACGCCACTGGAGCCCGGCCGCGGCTGCCCCGCGCCGCGCCTCATCATCGGTAAGCGCCTGACCCGAGAAGTCCCACCGCAGCGACTCCTCGTTGTTGTGCTCGTCCCGCACGATCTCCCAATCGGCCGCGGTGACCGGGCGGACCGTGACGACCCCGTCGCTAAGCGGCTCCGTGTCCGGGAAGGGGTTGGCCGGCCGGTCCGTCCAGTCCGCCGGCGGCCGCAGCAGGTAGGTGTCCATGATCCAGCCGTGGCGCTCGCGGGCCTCGACGCGCACGCGGCGCACCTCGTCGACGACCTCGCCGAGCGGCCCGTGGAGGAGCAGCTCGTCGGGCGTGCCCAGGTAGGCGCCCCACCAGAGCTCGAGGTCCGGGAAGGCGCCGGCGAGGTCGGCGCAGGTGAGGTGCCCGTCGAGCATGACGACGACATCGCCGAGAGACGGGTCGTACTCGTCGAGCAGGCGACGACCGGTCGTGACGTGGATCGGCGCACCGATGCGGCCCAGCGAGATGCGGTGGCGTGCGGCGAGCAGCTGCGGCGCGCTGATCCCGGGGATGACGTCGTGCTCGACAGCCACGCCCGCGGCGGCGTACCGGGCGAGGAGCGCGTCCACGACCCGGATGGTCGAGTCGTAGAACGCCGGGTCGCCCCACACGAGGAACCCGACCGTCGTCACGTCCTCGGCGAGCCCGTCGAGGACGTGAGCGTACGCGTCGACCCGCGCCGCGTGCCAGTGGCGCACCCCGCGCTCGTATGCCGTCGCGTCGCATCCGCGATCCGGCCCCCGCCTCGGGTCGGCGACCTCGACGACGCGGTAGGAGTGGTCCGCCGGGATGAGGGCCTCGCACACGGCCTGCCGGGCGGCGACGAGGTCGGACTTCTCCTCGCCCTTGTCGGCGACCAGGAAGACGTCGACCGTGGCCAGCGCGCGTGCCGCCTCGCCGGTGACCTGCCCGGGATCGCCCATGCCGATGCCGATGACGCGGATCCGCTTGATCATGAGGTGGCCCCGATTCGGGTGAGTGCGAGCAGGGCATCGATGTCGACGTGCTCCTCGAGGGCGTCGGCGAGGGTGTCGAGCATCCGCTCGCGCCGTGCCGCGAAGCCCGGCGCCTCGGAGTGCGGCTGCCACTGCGATCCGGCAACATGCGCGACCTTCGAGAGCCAGGCGCGGCGGAAGTCGTCGCTCTCGAAGGCGCCGTGCCACATCGTCCCCCAGACCGTGCCGGCGGTCCACCCGTCCAGAAACCCTTGTGCCGCATGAGAATCCGCGTCGTCATCCAGGCAGAGCCGCCGAGCGATTCCGTGGTGGACCTCGTAGGCCGTGTCGACACGATGTCCGGCCCACGACCCGGCCGGGCGGGCCAGCACCTTCGCCTCGCCGAACTCGACCCGCACCGGGAGGTGGCCGAGTCCCGGTACGACCCCGACCCGGCCCTCGACGTCGTCCTCGATCTCGTGCCCGAGCATCTGGTAGCCGCCGCACACGCCGAGAACTGGGCGACCCAGAGCCACCCGCCGCGCTACCACGTCGGCCAGCCCACGCTCGCGCAGCCACTCGAGATCGCTTGCAGTGGAGCGTGATCCAGGCAGCACGAGCAGATCCGCGGACTCGGCGACAGCCGGGTCGATGGTGACAAGGACGTCGACCCCCGGCTCGGCGGCGAGGGCGTCGACGTCGGTCGCGTTGGAGATCCGCGGCAGCCGGATCACGGCCACCTTGAGCCGGTCGCGCGACGTCGCGGACAGCGCCGTGGAGGCACGCCAGTGGCCGATCTCCAGGGTGTCCTCGCTGTCGAGCCACACGTCGAGCAGCCACGGGATGACGCCGTGGAACGGCACGCCCGTGCGGTCGGTGATGGTCGCCAGCCCCGGCTCGAGCACCGACACGTCGCCGCGGAACTTGTTGATGACAAAGGACTTCAGCAGCGCGCGGTCCTCCTCGTCGAGCAGCGCCCACGTGCCGTAGAGCGACGCGAGGATGCCGCCGCGGTCGATGTCCCCCACGACGACGACCGGCAGCCCGAACTCGCGCGCCAGCCCCATGTTGACGTAGTCGCCCGATCGGAGGTTCACCTCTGCCGGCGAGCCGGCGCCCTCGCACACGACGAGGTCGTACGCGTCGGTGAGCTCCCGGTAGGCCGCGAAGGCGGCGTCGGCCAGGTGGACGCGCCCGGCGGCATACTGCCCCGCCTCGAGGGTCCCCGCGGGCTCGCCGCGCACGACGATGAACGAGCGCCGGTCGGTGCCGGGCTTGAGCAGCACGGGGTTCATCGCCGTCGTCGGCTCGACCCGGGCGGCGACGGCCTGGAGCCATTGGGCGCGCCCGATCTCGCCGCCGTCGAGACACACCATCGAGTTGTTCGACATGTTCTGCGCCTTGAAGGGCGTGACCTTCACGCCGCGGCGTGCGAGGGCGCGGCACAGCCCCGCGACGACGACGGACTTGCCGGCGTCCGACGACGTGCCGGCAACGAGGAGGCCGGACGGGCCGGAGAGCGCGGAGGAAGGCACCCGACCATCCTGCCGGACGCCCGCCGTTTCGCCCCGACGGGTTCTACGCTGCGCAGGTGCAGCTGCGCCACCACGAGAAGGCCAACGCAGCCCAGCGGTTCCTTCGTCGTGCCATCGCCACGCGGCCGGGCGCCTGGGTGGGCAGGCGAACACTGCACCGGCTCGACCTGCTCGCCCACCGCCTCACTCCCGGACGCATCCCACCGAGCCAGTGGCTGGCGGCCGTGCCCGTCGGGATGCTGACGACGACCGGGGCCCGGTCCGGTCAGCCGCGCACCGTTCCGCTCATGCTGGCGTCGCTGGACGACGGCTGGGGCGTCATCGCCTCGCACTACGGCTCCGAGCGTCCGCCCGGGTGGTACTTCAACCTCCGTGCCCACCCGAGCGCCACGCTAGAGGTCGACGGCGTCGTGCGCCGGGTGCGCGCCGAGCAGGTCCAAGGGGCCGACAAGGAGCGGGTGCGTGAGGCGGCGCTGGCGTACTACCGCGGCTACACGGCATACGAGGGCCGGGCTGGTGGGCGCGACCTCGGCTTCTTCGTGCTGCACCCCGAGCACGACTGAGCGCGCTCGGGGTGCAGGCCGGGACTTCGACCCGGCTGTCTACTCCGGGTCGCCGTCGGCGAGCAGGCTGTAGAGCTTGCGCCGGGTCTCCGTGAGGATCTCCGCCGCCTCGGCGCGCTGCTGCGACGTGCCGGTCGTGACGATCTGCCACATGCCGCCCATCACCTGGCCGACGAGGGGCATGAGGTCGCTGCCGCCACCGGAGGGCCGGGGCGCCTCCTCCTCGGTCGACTCCTCGAAGGGCCGCCATGTGGCGGCCATCTCCTCGGCGTTCTCCTCGACGTAGGCGCGGCCGGCATCGGTCAGGCGCAGCAGCCGCCGGCCGTCGACGTCGCGGCCCTCGACGAGCCCTTCGTCCTCGAGCTGCTGGACGGTCGGGTAGACCGAGCCGGGACTCGGCTTCCAGGCGCCGCCCGTGCGCTCGGAGATCTGCTGGATGAGCTGGTAGCCGTTCATCTCGTCGCCCGCGAGGACGTCGAGGATGGCGGCGCGGACGTCGCCGCGACGGGCACGGGGCCCACGGCGAGGGCCAGAGTCGGGGCCGAAGCCGGGTCCCCCGAAGTGTCGGATCAGGTCGGCCATCCACGGGGGTGGGCCGGGGCGGCCGCGGCCGCCGGGGCCTGGTCCTCCGGGACCGCCCCACGGGCCCCGGCCGGGGCCGAAGCCGGGGCCGCTGCCCTGGCCTCCCCAGCCGCCGCCCCAGCCGCCGTCCCAGCCGGACTCACGTCGGGTGTGTCGGTGTCCATGCATGGTGTCTCTCCATTCTTCGCGCGACTCACGAACAGTCGCGATACTTCGACGATATATCGCGAGCGTGTCGGATGCAAGAGGAGGGCGGTGGGTATCGGAGACGTGAGTGCCCGCATCACCACCCTGGAAAGGAGGACGAATCGGGTCGTATCCGCCTCTCTAGCCGGACTGCTATACAGCGCCAGACGCAGCAATCACCCGGCCGGGATGCAGGAAAAGCCCGCGGTTCATTGAGGTCACGCGCAGGTTTCGTTAGCGTTCGCCGTCGGGGGGCATGGCGAATCGTCCGCCAGCAAGACTTGACGTGGCGAGCACACAGGGGAGCGGCTTGGGTCCCACGCCCGTGCGCCAGCACGAGGAGCCGCTGCAATCGCAAGGAGATCCACCATGGTCAACGTCCCGGCAGCACCGCTGGGCGAGAAGCGCACGATCCGAGTCCAGTGGGCGCCCTCGGCGGCTCCCCGGATTCGCAAGGAGCTCGTGCAGGACCTCGTGGCACGAGAGGTCTCGCCCCAGGTCATCGACGAGGCCGAGATCGTCGTCAGCGAGCTCGTCGCCAACGCCATCCGTCACGCCAGGCCGCTCGCCGACGGAGCCATCCGCATCCACTGGAAGGTCAAGAACGACGTCGTCGAGGTCGAGGTCTCCGACGGGGGAGGGCCGACCACGCCGCGGCCGGCACCGCCCGCAATGTGGGCACCGGGTGGCCGCGGGCTGCGCATCGTGCGCTCGCTCGCGCACGAGTGGGGTGTCATCGAGGACCCCAACGGCCGCACGGTGTGGGCCTCGCTGGGCGGCCCGTCGCGCCGCCGCTCCCACTGAGCCGACCGGTCAGGCGCCGCCGTGTCCCTCCCCGACCCGGCGCTCGTCGTGCTCGTCGGCGCCTCCGGCTCGGGCAAGTCCACGTGGGCGGCGTCCCGCTACCGGCCCGCTGAGACCGTCTCCGCCGACACGCTGCGTGGCGTCGTCGGCAGTGGCGAGCACGACCTGGACGCCTCCGCCGACGCGTTCGCGATCCTCGAGCAGGTCGTCGCGGCCCGGCTGGGTCGCGGGCTGACCACCGTTGTCGACACCCTCGGCACGGATGCGGCCCGGCGGCTGCGCTGGCTGGAGGCCGCCCGTTCCGCCGGCCTGCCAGCCGTGGCCGTCGTCCTCGACACCCCTGCTGGCGTATGCCGTTCGCGCAACGCCACCCGAGACCGCCCCGTCCCGGCCCGCGTCCTCACCAGCCAGCTCGCCTCCGTCGCTGCCACGGCCGAACGGTTGGCGGGCGAGGGTTGGCAGGTCGTCCGCGTGGCGCCCGACCAGCAGGAGCCGGACGCCGCCGTGCCGAGTCCCACCTCCACCTCACGCCACGACCCGACTGGGCTCAGGGGCGTGGTCCTCCAGCTGTCACGCTTCCCCGCGGACGAGGACCTGCTCACGTGGCTGCGGGCCATGGCCGCCGCCGCCGAGGAGGCCGGCCTCACCGGGCTGGCGCTGATGGACCATCTCATCCAGATCCCCCAGGTCGGCCGGGCCTGGGATCCCATCCCGGAACCATGGGTCACGCTCGGAGCGCTGGCGGCGTCCACGACGCGCCTGCAGCTCGGCACCCTCGTCACCCCCGTGACCTTCAGGGCGCCGGGCATCACGGCGAAGGCCGCTGCGACGCTGTCGGCCCTGACGGGCGGCAGGGTGTTCGTCGGCGTCGGAGCGGGTTGGTGGGAGCGCGAGCACACGGCATACGGCCTCGGGTTCCCGACTGCGCGTGAGCGACTCGACGCGCTCGAGCGGGGGATCGAGACGATGAAGGCCCTCTGGGGGCCGGGGACGAGGCCGTATGCCGGACAGCGCGTCTCGCTGCCCGAGACGACGTCGTACCCGCGGCCGGCCGGCGAGATCCCGGTGGTCGTCGGCGGAGGCGGTGACCGGACGCTGCGCATCGCGGCCCGCCTCGGCGACGGCTGCAACGTGCCGTCCGACGAGGCCGGGCTCCGCAAGGTCGCTCGCTACCTGCAGCTGGTGCGGGAGGCGGGGCACGACCCCTCGACGGTCCATGCCACGGTGCTCGACCTCCCCCTCGTCGGCAGGGACCGCGACGACGTCTGGGCCCTGGTCGAGCGCCATCGCGGCCGCACGCCCGCCGCGACCTTCGCGGCGCGCCACCACGCCGGCACCCCCGCCCAGCACGCCGATCGCCTGAGCGCCCTGGCCGGGCTCGGCGTGACGACCGCCTTCGTCGCGCCCGTAGGGCTCGCCGGGCCCGACGACGTGCTGGCCCTCGCGCCGCTCGCGACCGCGTTCGGCGCAGCCCAGCCCGGCCACTAGGGTGGCGCGCATGGGTAAGGCATCACGTCGACCGCGCGGCGAGCGCGCAGACCGTTCCGCACGTCCGCTCCCGGCCCCGTTCGTGGCGCGCCCCTTCGAGGGCCTGCCCAACGAGACCGACTGGGTGGCGATGCGCGAGATCGTCCCCGCCGCCACCGCGACGGTCCGCTTCGCCGACGGCAAGGCCCCCGAAGGCGCGCCCGACGAGGTGACCATCGCGACCGTGCTGCCGCTCGCCTGGCCCGGCCTGCACCGCGAGAACGGCGAGGTGCTCGTCGGCATCCAGTCCGGCAACGCCAGCGGCGACACGAGCCGCGACATCGCCCAGGCCATCTCGCTGGCCTCGGTCGCCCAGCCAGGCTCGCCGGTGGAGACGCTGCCGGTCTCGACCGCCGACACCCCCCGGCTGCAGGACCTGCTCGACACCGCCGCATCCTTCGAGATGCAGCTGCACGAGGGGTTCGACTTCTGGGTCGCCGACGCGGACCTCGACGCCGACGGCAAGGAGTCGCTCGAGCGCGCCAACGAGTCGGCCATCCCGACCGTCAAGCTCGACGCGGCGCCCTCCGCCTTCTGGTGCCGCATCGGCGAGCGCACCTACGTCCGTTGGGTGCTGCCCTTCGACGAGGACACCGCCACCAACGCGCTCGCCCGCCTGCACGCCGCCGGCGAGAGCCACCTCGGCGAGGACGGCCGCCTGCTCGGCTGCTTTCGCTCGAGCGGGCTGCTCATCCCGGTGTGGGAGGTCGACCCCGCATCGGAGGCGGCCGAGTTCGAGGACGCCGTGGCCGCGATGTGGACGAGGATCGACTCTGCGTCCGCAGTGACCGAGCCGCTCACCGCGGCCGAGCGCGGTGCCCGGGCAGGTCTCACCAACCGCCAGGTCACCCTGCGCTGACGACGATGACGACGACCCCGCCGCCGTCCGTCGCCGTCGTCATCCCGGCCAAGGACGAGGCAGTCCGGATCGCCGAGACCATCCGCGGCGTCCGCTGCATCCCTGGCGTGGACACCGTGGTCGTCGTCGATGACGGCTCCACCGACGACACCGCTGCCATCGCCGGCTGCGAAGGTGCCGAGGTCGTGCGGCACGCCCGCAACCACGGCAAGGCCGACGCCATGATGAGCGGTCTCGGCCGGGTCACCGCCCTGCGGCGCACCGGTCGCCTCGGGGAGACCACACCGGTCCTCTTCGTCGACGCCGACCTCGAAGCCTCCGCGCCGGCGGTCGGGGAGCTCGTCGGCCCGGTGGCCCGCGGCCAGGCCGACCTCACCATCGCGACGCTGCCCCAGCAGCAGGGAAGTGCGGGCGGCCACGGACTCGTCGTGGGCCTCGCCGGCCGCGGCATCGAGGAGCTGACGGGCTGGTCGCCGAAGCAGCCGCTGTCGGGGATGCGCTGCCTATCGCCGGCTGCGATCGACGCCGCGACCCCGTTCGCGCGCGGGTGGGGCGTCGAGGTCGGCATGACCGTCGACGTCCTCGACGCCGGCCTCATCGTCCTCGAGGTGCCGTGCGACCTCCAGCACCGGGTCACCGGCACCGACTGGCGCTCGCAGGTGCACCGGGCGGCCCAGTACCGCGACGTCGCGCTCGCCCTCGGCGTGCGTCGCCTGCGCCGCCGCCTCGGCCCCGGCTGACCCCCGAGTCGAGTGGGCACTTCGCCACGGAGAAAGTGCCCACTCGACCTTGGCTTGACGGCCCGTCCCGGTCGAGTGGGCAGTCGGCCACGGAAGAAATGCCCCACTCAACGGTGGGGAAGTGCCCACTCGACGGTGGGGGTGGTCGCTCCGCTGCTCAGATGTGGTGGCGGTCGCGGCGACGACGCAGCGGCGCCCGGCGGGCCTCGATGGCCAGGAAGTGCATCACGGCCGACACGACGAGCGGCACCGTGAAGATCGCCGCCACCGGAAGGATCGCCGCACCGGAGTCGTTGGTGAGGAAGCCGATGACGGCCATCACGATCACCGACAGCAGGCCGCGGCGCATGATCGGGGCCTCCTCGAGCAGGCGGCGCAGCGGCTCGGTGCCGAGGATGCCGGGGCGCAGTACGACCAGGACCATCAGGACCATCACGACGATCACAAGCGCGAGCAGCAGCGGCAGGTGCACCGAGAGCGAGACGTTGGCCCACAGCTTGCGCGACATGACGTCCCACGCGCCGCCGTCGATGACGGTCTGCAGGAAGCGACCGGGGTGCGAGCGCTCGGCCTCGGGCCGGCGCCAGTCGAGGTAGCACACGAGGCCGACGACGGCCGCGGCGACGAGCAGCACGACCGAGACGTTGCGCACCGACGTGCGCCAGCCCATGACGCCCATGAGCAGGAAGCCGAGCGCCGGCACGAGGGCGATCGGACCGCCGAAGTCCGCTCCCCAGGCGGGCAGGACGTCGACGGCGAGGGCCACGCCACCGACGAGCACCACGGCGAAGACCGCCAGCCGCGGGGCGTCGCGCCTCATCAGCGCGTGCGCGAGGGCAGCGCAGAGCAGCAGGACGGCCGCGGCATACAGCGCGAACGCGACGTTGCCCATGCCGTAGAAGCGGCCACCGACGAGCGGCTGCAGGCCGAAGATCGAGGAGATCTGCAGATGGGAGCCGGTGAGCAGGTCGATCCCGATGACACCTGCGGTGATGGCCGACATCGCCGCCAGCGGGCCGAGCGCAGAGCTGCTCCACGGGCCCCGCAGGCAGGCAAGGGTCAGCACCGCGCTGATGACCAGGACGAGCACGAGCAGCATGGCGACGAGCACGACGGTGTTGCTGGACCAGCGCCACCAGGGCACGAGGTTGGCCAGGAAGGTTGCCGCCGGCATCGCCGCCGAGGCGAGCCCGACGAGGCGGACCAGCCGCAGCACTCGCGCCCGCGTGAAGCGGCGGTTCCACGGTCGGGCTCGGCGCAGGACGAGCCACAGCACCAGCATCGTCAGGGCCGTGCCGCCGAGCCAGATGATCAGGAACGGCGCGACGATGCGGTGCATCGCGTCGGCCTTGGTGTCGATGTCGGTCAGCACCGTCAGCTTGTCGCCGGCCGTCGCCTCGCTGTTGTTGGCCGACGGGACGACGCTGAGCGCGCGGCCGCCGATGGGTTCCTTGGCCTGGACACCGCCGCGCTGCAGGATCGTGGCCGTGATGTCGGACAGCTGGGCCACGCCGGTCAGCCGGGTCGAGGCGGACGCGAGCAGGCCGGGGCCGTAGTGGGGGCCGCTCGCCGTCAGCAGGCGCAGCCGCTCCTGCTGGTCCCGGTCGGCGAGACCCGCGACGACGAGGTCTGCCCCGTTGGGCATCGCATCCATGACGAGCTCGATCCGGCGTTCGATGCCGTTGACCTGCTCCATGTGCCGCGTCGGGTTCGGGTCCGTGACGTCGATGCCGCCGACGTCGACGATGCTGACGGGGCACTGGGCGAGGTCGGAGACGAGGGTCGTCGCCTGGTATGGGGAGTACCGCGCGACCTTGCCGTCGGAGGTGGCGGCTGCCAGCCCGGCGCCCGGCCCGATCGCCTGGATGCAGGTCTTGGCCGCGGCGAAGCTGTCGCCGAGCAGGCCCAGCTGAGCGCGGAACTCCGCCTCGCGCGACGCGGTGGCGAGGGCGTCGAAGCCGCCCACCCGGGAGCCGGCGGCCGAGGAGCCGGTCACCTGCGGCAGCGGGTCGCACCTCGGCCGGGCCTCGCTGGTCTCGGGCCCGGCCGCCTCGCCGGCCGAGACGGTGGCCCAGCCGTCGGTCGGGCACGTCGTCAGCCGCAGGCTCTTGACGGAGACGGACGCCGCGGAGCCGTCACGCAGCAGCCCCCAGAGGGTCGGGGTGTCCTCGGCGGAGACGTCGTCCCACGAGAGGCCTCCGAGGCCGACGACGACGAGCGACTCGCCCGGCTGCGGCTGGGCGGTGGGCGGCACGGGGACGGTGGTGCGCTTGGCGTACGCGAGCGTGAGCGCCGCGACCAGGACCAGGAGCAGGACGACGAGCGTCTTCACGGGGTGGCGGCGGATCACGGTGGACAGACTACAAACCGAGGCTGTCCGGGCCAGGCGAGGTCACGGGCTGGGATCAGCGGGCCGCCCGGCACCCGCCCGGCTACCCTTGCCGATCGTGGACGCCCCGACGCTGACGACAATGGCCATCGCTGCCGTGCTCGTCGCGCTGCTCGCCCTCGCGCTCGCCGTCACCGCGCAGCTGCGCCTCGCCGGTGTCCGCCGTGACTTCGCAGCGCTGGACGGCGACGGCCGCACCGACATCGCGCGGGTGGCCGCCACGCAGAACCACCGCATCGACCGCCTCGCCGCCGAGCTGACCCGGCTGGGCGAGCACCTCTCGAGCGCCCAGGAGGACGTGCGCCAGAGCCTGCGCAACGTCGCCGTGGTGCGCTACGACGCCTTCGGCGACATGGGCGGCCGCCTCTCCTTCTCCGCCGCGATCGTCGACGACCTCGGCGACGGGATCGTGATCAGCTCGATCCACGCCCGTGGCGAGTCCCGCACCTACGCGAAGGGCATCGTGGGCGGGCGCTCGAGCATCACCCTGACGCCCGAGGAGCAGCAGGCGCTGGCCTCGGCGACCCGGGACGAGCTGGCCCCGGCGAAGGACGCGTCATGACCCCGCCGCGCACCCCGGACCAGCTGCACCGTTTCGGCTACCTCGGTCCGCGAGGCACCTTCACGCAGATGGCGCTCGACGCGTGGGACGGCGCCGAGGGCCGCGAGCACCTGCCCTTCTCCTCCGTCGACGCCGCGCTGGCGGCCCTGCGCGCCGGCGACGTCGACGCAGCGATGGTGCCGATCGAGAACTCCGTCGAGGGCGGCGTCTCCGCGACGCTCGACGCGCTCGCGACCGGCGAGCCGCTCGTCGTCATCGGCGAGGTGCTCGTGCCGATCACCTTCGTGCTGTGCGCACGCCCCGGTATGCCGCTGGCCGACGTCCGCACGGTCGGCACCCACTCGCACGCGTGGGCACAGGTGCGGGGCTGGATGGGTCGCCACCTCCCCGGCGCGGCATACGTCCCCACCCTGTCGACCGCCGCGAGCGCCGCCGCGCTGGGGCAGCCGGGCGAGGTGACGTTCGACGCGGCGGTGTGTGCGCCGGTTGCCGCGCGGAACGAGGGGCTGGAGGTGCTCGCGGAGGACGTCGGCGACAACGCGTCGGCCGTGACCCGCTTCGTGCTCGTCTCCCGTCCCGGCACGCTGCCTGAGCCGACGGGTGCCGACAAGACCACGGTCGTGCTCTTCCAGAGGGAGGACCACGCCGGTGGTCTGCTCGAGCTGCTCGAACAGTTCGCCGTGCGCGGAGTCAACATGACCCGCCTCGAGTCGCGCCCGACCGGCGAGGCGATGGGCTCCTACTGCTTCTCCATCGACTTCGAGGGCCACGTCCTCGACGCCAGGGTCGGCGAGACCCTGATGGGCCTGCGGCGGGTGTGCGCCGAGGTGCGCTTCCTCGGCTCCTACCCGCGCGCCGACGGCGGTCGCCCCGACGCACGGCAGGGCACCTCCGACGAGGACTTCGACCGCGCAAAGGCCTGGCTCGACGACCTGCGGGCGTGACGTCGGGGCACGTCAGCCGATCGTCGCGCCCATCTTGAGCAGGAAGAGCGTCTCTTCGTCGACCACGCCGTCGTCGCCGACGCGGTTGGCCTGCTGGAAGCGCTGCACGACCTTCTTGGTCTGCGTGCCGAAGTTGCCGTCCACCCTGAGCGTGCCCCCGGCGGCGCGCAGCGCACGCTGGAGCGTCACGACGTCGGCGCCCGTCGAGCCCACCCTGAGCGTGCGGTCGCCGAGCGAGCGAGCGATGAGCAGCACCCAGGTGCCGGCGTCGATGCGCCCCGGCTCGGGCGGCGCCGCCTCGTAGCCGGCCTCGAGGCGGGCCACCGCCGCACGGGTCTGCGGACCGTAGCTGCCGTCGACCGCCACGGGGCCGTAGTCCGCGTCGTCGAGGAAGCACTGCAGCGCCTGCACCGCCGGGCCCCTCGCGCCGGGCTCGAGGACGGGGTATGCCGTCAGCGTCCGCTCGCACGAGCCGGTGACGCTGCCGGGGGCGGGCGTCGTCGAGGCGGGTGCGGGCGTGGTCGCAGGCGCGGTCGGCGCCGCGGTGGGGCCGGCGCTCGTCGCACTCGGGCTCGGTCGCGTCGGGGTGAGCGGGTCGGCGCGCACCGTCGGGATCGGCCCGAGGGCGCTGCCGTCGATGGACGCGGTCGGCTTGGGCGTGGCGGTCGGCGCGGCCGACAAGGCTGGAGACTCGACGGCGGAGACGGTTCGCGGGGTCGTGGGGCTGCAGGCCGACAGCGTGATGCCGGCCAGGACCGCGGCCGCCGCACAGACGAGACCGACCCTCCGGTCGCCGCCCGTGGAGATGCGTGCCATGCCGTGCATCTGACTCCCCCAAGCTCACGTCGCGGGCCCTGACGCCGCACGCGTTCCAGAAGTATGCGCCGACGGGACCGAGCGGGCGCGCGCGACGCGCGGTGGCGGCATACGCCCGCTTGGTCCTTTTGCCCCAAGTGCGGGATGGGGGCGCCGGTGCTGCCAAGCCCGGCGCCCCACGATCGGGACCGCCCCCTGGAAGTCCCGAACCCCTGCAGGTCACCGTGCCTGCTGCCCCTCCGCAGCGCCCCGAAGCAGCTCGGTGACCGTTCCCCCTGCTGACCCAGAGTCGGTTTCGGCTGGCTTGATACGCCTCGGGGAGAAGAAGTTCGGAAGGCCCGGATGTATCAAAAATCCGAGTAGCCACACTCAGTCGGGTGTAAGGGTCTATCCAGCACCATCCGCCCTCCCACCAACCAGCAGGAGGTTGTCGATGCAAGAGTCGGGTCCCGACGCCCCACAGGGGCCGAACGGCGAGAACGCGACCGGCGGCTCCCGCCGCCCCGAGCGCCCGCCCGTCCGCGCCCTCGACCCGGCGACGGCGATGCGCCTGACCGATGGTCGACCGCCGCTGCCCGCGCTCTACCTCTCGGAGCGACTGCTCGTGCGTAACGAGCCCGGGGGAGCAGGCGGGGCGACACGGGGGCTGGACGACCTGCGCACGGCCCTCGGCAGGCTCGACATCGACTTCGAGGTGACGCCCCGACCCGACGGCACGCCGCGCAACCTCGAGCAGCGGACGTGGGGCAACAGCATCACGTTGCGGCCGACGCGGTCGATCGAGCCGGTCGATGCCTGGAGCGTGCTCCAGCGGCTCCGGGAGTCCGGCGACCCGGTCGCCGACCGGCTCAGCCTCGAGCACGTGCTGCGCCCGGCCGGCTACTGGGGAGGCGTGGGCTACTGGGGAGGCGTCGGCTACTGGGG